>PMJJ01000080.1:0-35606 GCA_003157385.1 Actinomycetota bacterium
GCCTGGGCAACTGGATCCTGCCCAAGACGGAGGCGTCCACGACCCAGCAGGCGCAGAATCAGGGCGGGCCGGGCGGCGGCTTCGCCAGGGCGTTCTCGAACCAGCAGCTCTACAACAAGGGAGGCAGGTTCACCGCGGCGACATCAGCCCAGAAGCAGCAGGCGGCCAAGCTGAACGTGGTCTACCGGGGCTCGCTCTTCCTCTACGGGATACTGATCCTCCTCGGGCTCAGCCTGGTCGGAATGGCGATCCCACTGATCTGGATAATTCGATTGAGGCCCGCGCGGGTCCTGAGCATGGAATGAGGTCGTGAGATGTCACAAGAGATCCTGAACGTCGAAGACGTGAGCAAGACCTTCCAGGTGAAAGCGGGAGAGGTCAAGGCGGTAGACCAGGTGAGCTTCACGGCCGATATGGGTGCCGTCACGACTATCGTCGGGCCCTCGGGCTCCGGCAAGACGACCCTTCTCTATGTCGTTGGCTCGCTCGAGAAGCCGGAGTCCGGGTCCATAGAGGTGTCCGGCAGGGACATCCTCGGCGCGAGCGCGGACCTCGTCCGGTACCGCAGGGAAAACGTTGGGTTCGTGTTCCAGTTCTTCAACCTGATACCGACCCTGACCGCGCTCGAGAACGTGATGCTGCCCATGGACCTCGCCGGCGCCTCGCAGGAGAAGCAGCACCAGCGGGCCACCGAGTTGCTCGAGCAGGTGGGAATCGAAGGACGGCTGCTCAAGGCGAGGACGAACAAGATAAGCGGGGGCGAGAGCCAGAGGGTGGCGATCGCCAGGGCGCTCGCGAACGATCCGGACATCATCCTCGCCGACGAGCCGACTGGAAACCTCGACACGGCGACCGGCCAGATGGTCATAGACATCCTCAGCGGTCTGGCCCACGACGCCGACAAGTGCGTGCTGATGGTGACGCATGACGAGAGCATCCTGGATGTCTCGGACAAGGCGTTCCACATGAGCGACGGGAAGCTCAGCGAGATCCCGGCCGGAAACGGCTCCAACAGCTAGAAGCAGAAGCAAAGGAGTGTAAGGTGTCAGGCATGAAAAAAGCGGTCCTGTTCGGGACTGTCGCTGCGTTTCTCGCGGCGGGGCTACTGATCGCCGGCTGCGGCTCGTCCACGAGCGCGAGCAAGAGTTCGAGCGGAACGCTCACGGAGGCGTCCGTCGGAGCTCCGATCTACCCGGGCGCGACCAAGGAAGACGTTTCACAGCTGTGGTCGGGCAACGGCGGCGGCTATCGATTCAGGTCCCAGGGCAGCACGCCGCAGGGCACCACGCCTCAGTTCACTACGCCGCAGGGCAGCGTCCCCAACCGGCGAGGCCAGGGCTCGGCGCCCGGTGCGCGCAACAGGAGCACCACCGGTCTCTGGACCAAGGATTCGACGGACAAGGTCGCGGCCTGGTACAAGGACCAGCTTTCCGGCAAGAAGAACTTCAGCCAGGTGAACATGCCGAACTTCTCGGGCCAGGCCAGCAACGCGACGACCTACAGGTTCACTTCCGGCCAGGACACTGTGATGGTGATGATCCGCCCGGCACAGCAACAGAAGGGCGGCACTACCATCATGGTGAGCAAGGGAAACGGCCAACTGCCTTCGTTCCCGAACGGCGGACCGGGGGGCGCCGGGCAGAACCCGTATCAGAACCAGAACCCAAACCCGAACACAGGCCAGAGTTTCTAGAGAAGGGGAGATGAGAACGAGCCATGGATGAGTATCAGCAAACCGGACAGGGTCAGGGACCCCCGCTACCGGATAAGCCTTACTACGAGGAGCCGGCGGCGGGCGCACGTTACGGTCAGGCGCAGTACGGTCAGCAGGATTACCAGCACCACCACCAGGGCCAGCACGAGGGCAGGCGGAAGAAGGCCAGGAATGGCGTAGGCGCCGGCAGGATCGTCCTGGTGTCGGCGATATCGGCGATCATCGCGGCGCTGCTGGTGCTGCTGGTGATGCCGGCGCTCTTCGGCGTGAACCCGTACGACCTCGTCACCGGTAAGGTCAAGAAGAATCAAACGGCGACGCCGGTCAGCTCGGCCGCCAAGGTCACCAACGTGGTCAGCACCAGCCAGGGCGCGGCCGATGTGTCCACCATAGCCAAGAAGGTGACCCCTTCGATAGTCAACGTAAACGTCTCGAGCACCACCCAGGGCAACATGTTCTTCCAGTCAAGCGTGCAGGAGGGCACCGGCTCTGGCGTGATCTACACGGCGGACGGTTACATCATCACCAACAACCACGTGGTCGAGGGCGCTCAGGACATCACCGTGACGCTCGCCAGCGGGACGGAGCTCAAGGCGAAGGTGGTCGGCACCGACCCTGAGAACGACATCGCGGTCATCAAGATCGACAAGACCGGTCTACCGCCCATCAACATCGGCAACTCGGACAACCTGGTTGTGGGCCAGCTGGTGGTCGCCGTCGGAAGCCCGCTCGGCTTCGAGCAGACAGTGACCGCTGGCATAATCAGTGCGCTCCACAGGAACCTCGCCGCCGACAGCCAGACCGGTCAGAGCAACGTCCTGACTGACCTCATACAGACCGATGCGCCGATCAACCCCGGCAACTCAGGCGGTGGGCTCTGCGATGGTGGAGCCCAGCTCATCGGCATCAACGCGATGATAGCCAGCGAGTCCGGCGGCTCGGTGGGCATCGGGTTCGCGATACCCGTGAACACCGCCAAGCGCGTGGCGGACGCGATCATCGCCGGCAAAGCGGTCTCCCATCCCTACGTCGGGGTGCAGGGCCAGAGCGTTACCACAGACGTGGCCACCCAGTACAACCTGCCGGTCACCGAAGGCGCGATGGTCACCAGCGTCATGCCCGGTAGCTCCGCCGAGAAGGCCGGGCTCAAGTCGGGCGACATCATCGTCAGCGCCGATGGCCAGCCGGTCAAGACGATCGACGACCTCATCGCCGCGATCCGAAAGAAGAACGTCGGAGATAAGATATCCGTCACCTACTACGAAAACGGAAGCAAGAAGTCAGCCGACATGACCATCCAGGAGGAGCCCGCAAACCTCAATTAGAGCAACCACAACCCACCTCGATCACGAAGCGACCGACCGAACCCACCCGGCCGGTCGCTTCACCCTGTGGATGATCTTGTTGGCGCCGGTTTGCTGTTCAGGGTTCCGCTCCCGCATGGGAGGCTCGCGCCTCCCCTACGAAACCCCTCCATGAGTGAATCAACGCCGGGGGGATTCTCCCCCGGCCGCTTGTGTGGGGTGCCCGGGCGTCAGCTCTCTGTCGCGCTCCCGGAGGCCTCAACTTTAACATTGGAGAGCTTGCCGACCTTGTCAAGGATCTCCAGTATCAGCTTCTCCTGCTTCTGGAAGTTCAAAAGCACGGTCTGGATCTCCTTCTCTGCACGCTTGTCGGTCTCGAAGTCGTGCTCTCCCCTGATGTCGGTGCGCATGCCCTGGATGTTCTGACCGATAAGCAGCAGAGGCATCAGCAGTATCTGCAGGATGTTCGAGATGATGAGCCAGAGGACGAAGGCCGGATAAGGGTCCCATTTCAAGCTCTTGGGCATGAGGATGTTCCACGCCAGCCAGATTAAAGTCCAGGCGAGGATGATGAAGAAGAACCCCATCGTCCCGACGTGCTCGGTGACGAAGAGCGCAAGCTTCTGGGATGGCTTCAGCTGGTCCTGGAAAGTGTCGTTGGGGTTCTTGACCTTGGATAAATGCTTCTGGAGGTCTTGGACCGATTCGGTTATCTGGTCACCGAGGTCCTT
Source organism: Actinomycetota bacterium (assembly GCA_003157385.1). Lineage (GTDB taxonomy): Bacteria > Actinomycetota > Geothermincolia > Fen-727 > Anoxymicrobiaceae > FEN-680. The sequence goes on from PMJJ01000080.1 coordinate 3,750, forward strand.
GCCTTCGGCCGGTTGCGCATCTTCAGCCACTTTCCATCACCCCTTGCGTTGCCCATGCGACTCCAACATGGTTCTTCTGCCTCGCAACGTATGCACCTCTTGCCCTGGACAGGTTATTGAAGCAGACGATCGCCTCATGGAAACAGTCTCCGGTTACGTGAAGCTCAGCAGTGAGCGGAGATCAGGACTTCGAGGCATGGCAGAGCCCGCGCGAGCTCACTTCTTCGCCGGCATCACTGAAGCGAGCCAGTCCAGCATGCGTTGGTCGTAGAGGCTCCTTGCCCTCGGCTCGCAGTGCCAGTTGGCGCCTTCCTCCCGGGTGAAGCGCGCGATGGTCTTAGGGCACTCGAGCGCGTCGTACACTTGCTGCGACTGGCCGGGCCAGAACTGCTCGTCTTCGGGATCGGCGATGAACATGGGGCACTCGATCTGCTTGATGACATCGGAGGCGTTGTACTGCCTCGACTTGTTCATCCAGTCGAAGTAGCTTTCGGTGCAGTACGGCTTCATCCGCCAGAGGATGCCCTGGCGCGCCGCCTCGCCGCCCATCTTGAGGCCCTGGTCCATCAAGTCGTTGAAGGTCTTCTCGTCCCCGGAGTCCAGCAGGTCGAGCATCTCCCTGGGGAGCTTGCCTTTGGTGGCCTCGAACACGTCCATGACGCCGGGATCGACGATGCCCGCGGCGATGCGATGCTCGAAGGCCAGGGCGCGCAGTACCCAGTAGCCGCCCTGGCTTATGCCGGACAGAGCGATCCTGCCGGGGTCCACGTCCTTGCGCTCCAGCAGAGCGTCCACGACAGGCGTGATGACCTTCTCCCAGTCATGGCGGAACGGAACGTCGTGCAGCCAGAGCATCGAGTTCTGGCCCGGGCCGTCGAAGACCAGCGCGGCGTAGCCCCTGCGTAGAGCGCCGGCGACCCCGCTGTTCCACATGGCCGCGGTGGGGCCGTCGCTACCGTTGTTGAAGATGATGGTCGGATGCGGCCCGCCCGAGCGGTCCGGCTTGAAGAACCAGCCGGGCATCGGCGCCGGATCGTAGGGGATCTGTATCGCATCGGCGGGCGGGTCCATGCGGGCGCAGAACTCCTCCCAGCAGGCCAGGTGGCGTTTCCAGGTGGGGATGCCCCTCGACGGGTCTTTGGTCCCGTCGATCATGCTGATCGATGAGGCGAAGTAGTTGGCCGCCCGCAGGTAGGCCTCCCTCGCACTCACCACGTTTCCCCCGGCCGCCGCCTGCTCCGCGTAACCCAGGACGCGCTCGGCGGTGGCAAGCCAGGCCTTGTACCAGCTCTCGAAGTCACCCTCCTGGATCTGGTCGACGGCGGAGAGGACCTCGCCGGTATCGGCCTCGCTGTAGTAACAGCAGCCCAGTATCAACTGGATCTCGAAGTCCATCTGCTCGTGCTGCAGGAAGTAATGCTTGACCGGCGGCTCATCCATTATGACCTCCGTGCACTAGTCGAACACGATCGAGAAATCCTTGTCAGCGAGCCTCCACCTCCGTCATTGAGGCTAACCTCCGGCGACGATCCTGATATCCAGACCCTGGACCGCGCCCGGGGCGATGCGCAGCTCGTTGGCGGACGACTCCTCCAGGAGCCCTTTGGACTGCAGGTAATCCTTCGCTTTCGACAGCGATTTGACAGTCAGGACGAAGGAGACGATAGCGTCCGAGCTTCCCTTGATGAAGCGGATCGCCGGACCGGTCCCGATCGTCATCACGCCCGACGACGACATGGGAGCGGGAGCCAGGGCCGCCTGCCACTGCTTCTTGACAGCCTCCGGGTCCTTGGCCGATATCACCAGCTCGCGCATGGAGGTGACCCCGATGTTGCCGAGCGGACCCGACACTTTGTGCGAGGAGAGCAGCGAGGCATAGGTGGGTGAGTACTGGCAGAGGTAGACGGTGTAGTTGGGCCTGGCAAGTGCGCTGAGAGTGACGTTGGTCCACATGGGCACGGTCTTGCCGGCTATCACCGCGGTCTGGACGGTGGGCTTACCCGGCTTGGCGCCCCGCGCCTTGAGCTCGGGGGTGACTTTGGTCAGGGCGTAAGGCTCCAGCACGATGCCGTAGATGCTCGCGCCGGGCGTTGCGACCGGACCCGTGCTCGCTGCTGGGCCGCCGGAGCCGCCGGATGACGGCATGCCCAGCGCTTCGATGTTCACGTTTCCGGCCTGGACCCCGCCGGTGCTGAACTGGGGGTACTGAGCCATCGGCCAGGCCACCGGGAGCCCCAGCGTGCCCGTGAGCACATCGAACAGCTGCTGGGAGTTCTGCGTGATAACGGTTACATGGTCCACTTTCTTGACCACGGGGGACGGCGAGCCGCAGCCCGCGACGGCGAGCACCGCTGACAGCGCGATCAGCGATATGGCTAATGGAATTCTGTGTGACATCGTCATCCTCCCTGGACGTGACGGACAGTTCGGCATCATCATATACAGGACAGGTGTCTTTCACCATACGGAACGATGTGTGCGAAGGGATGCAAGCCGTCGCGGCGAAGTCGGTATTCACGACGGCTGACTCAGGGTGTGGAGACCGGTATGGCCAGGAAGAGACTCATAGAGAAGGTGCTGCGGAAGGATCGGTCGGAAGACGAGGGGCCGCGAAACCCGCTACTGCCAGATATACTGGGCACACTGGCGCACCTGCCGCCCGCGTGGATGCACCCCTGGTTCCGCTCCGACCTCACCGACATGCGCTGGCTTCCCATCAACGAGGACATCGAGCTGCCNNTCGAGGCGTGCGGCTGCAGGACGGCCCGGCGGTGCGAGAGGCATCCTCACGATATAGGTTGTCTGCTGATGGGGGACTCGGCGCTGGAATCGCCGCCATCGATCCGACGCGAGGTCGGGGTGAGCGAGGCCAGAGAGCACGTGGCCCGGGCCGTTGAGGCCGGGCTGGTGCCGCAGGTGGGCAAGGCCAGGGTCGACAACTACATCTTCGGGATCAAGGAGACGCGCCACCTGTTGACGACCTGCTTCTGCTGTGACTGCTGCTGCATAACGCAGTACGAGCGGCACTTCCCGGTGCACAAGCTGGACGAGATGTTCCCGTCCCTGGACGGTTTCCACCTCGAGGTGGGCCCGGGCTGTAACGGATGCCGGGGGAGGGAGGAGAGCTGCGCCGACCGCTGCTATATCAGCGCCATCGAGATGCGGGGTGGACGCGCGGTGATCACGGACAGATGCCGGGGGTGCGGGCGCTGCGCCGTGTTCTGTCCCAACGGGGCCGTCAAAGTCAGCATTGACGATCCCGCGTTCCTCGAGGAGTCCTACTCGCGGATACGCGCTCACGTCAAACACGATTGACGCCCTCCGCGCAGCCGATTGCCCGGGCCTTCAGATACCGGGTTTCACCGGTTGCGATGAGTCGAGGGCTTTTTTTGCGAGGTCCACCCACTGCGTCCCCGGCCCCTTTTCGATCGTCGCCTTGAACTGGCCGATGGCCCGGCGATCGTTCAGCTTCGCGTAGGCGATGCCCAGCTCGTAGTGCGTCTCGGGGTCGTCGGGCGCCAGCCTGACGGCAGCGGCAAGGGCGGCTGCCGCTCCACTGAAATCGCCAAGCGAGAGTCTTATCGTTCCTTCGCCGGCGTAGGCGGCGGCGTCGTCGGGGTGGACGGTTATGAATGCGTCCAGTTGGTTGAGCGCCGCGGAGGTGTTCCCGGCGAGAGACAACGCGCGAGCGTAGGCCAGCGACACGAAGTTGGGATTGAACTCGAAAGCTCCGTGAATCTCGCGCACAGTCTTCTTGTAATCGTCCAATCGATTGAGGACCTGCGCCCACAGGTTGTAGACGCCGGAGAACGACTCACAGCTGAACAGCGTGGGGACGTAGAGAGCCCTCGACGCGAACTGGGCGACTCTCTCATAAGTTCTCTCGGCCTCGGTGACGCGCGAGTCGTTCAACAGGGCGTAGGATCTCATCATGTCCGACAGCTCGATCGACTCGCGCGCATCGGAATCGATGTCCGCGAGGGGCTCCGGCCCTTTGCGCACAACGGCGGGCTTCACATCCTCGTGCGCTGTCCCGGGGGGATAGATGCGCAGCATCATGCCCTCCCACTGCTGGTCGTAACCGAAGAAATTGAAGACGAGCGAAGTTGAGAACACGGGAACCTGCTCGTAGGCCAGCTTCGTGATTCGCAGGTATGCCGGGTCGCTCCGCCCGATTCCTGAACCTGGGGCTATGGCCTGCAGGCCGAGGTCAGATATCGCGCCCCAGCCGGGCACGCTGAGCGAATGCGGACTGATCACGCGGACTCCCGTTGCCACGCCCTCGACGTTCTGCATGTACTTCAGGGGGAAGATGACATTGTCAGAATCGACGAGGATCAGCCCGCTGGGACTCGCCCTTTTCAGCATCGCAAGAGCCATGTCCCGCGCGTAAGTGTAATTGCTCTTGTTGACCTTGCCATAATGGACGGGAACGGATACGGCTGTCAGCGCGACCAGCGCAAGTCCGATCGCTCCCACCACCGTGATTCTCACTAACACGTCGCGCGGCGAGGCCCACCGGGCGACCAACCGCGTGAGCCATGCCGCGCCGAATCCGATGAAGATGGCCACGACGAGATAGCTAGGGTAGTAGAAGTGGGCGCGAAGCACCGATTCCAACTGATTGTAGGCCATCACCATCACAGACGTCGTGACGAACAGGATGACGAGGAAGACCCCGTACTTTCTGCCCTTCTTCACGAAGGCCGCAACGAGACCGAGCACCGCGAGCGGGAAGAACAACGGGAACTCGGTCAGGAGGGTGGCGAAGTAACGTCCGATCCTTCCCGGGAGGAACTTCAAGGGATAGCCGAACAATCCGCCGCGGTCGTAATAGAGGGTGATTTCCCTGAACCAGCGCCCAAGCGTCGAGGGATCGCCGTAGTTGTATGCCGGGCCACGGAACGCGGCAGTCGGTTCGTAGATGTAAGGCAGCAGCCCCAGGAGGAAGAAAGCGACCATCCGGAGGACGTTGCCGGGGTTCAAGACGGTCCGCCAGTCGGTGTCGAGCAAGAAAAAGAGAAGAGCGGGCAGGAGGAACAGCGTGCTGAAATGGTTCGTCATGGCGAGCCCGAACACGAAGGCGGAGAGGGCCAGCGTGTTGTCTGCGCGGTTGCGCAGACCCGCTTTGATCTGCCTTTCCCATCGCAGCACGAGCACCAGGAGCAGCGCGAAGAAGCAGATGTTCAGAGCGTAGGGTCCCGGTATCACCGTTTCGTACCAGTATGTGTACGAGAAGACGAAGGCAAGCGCGGCGACCGTGCCGCCCACGCGACTGCGCGTCATCCGGTAGACGGCCCAGTAGATGAGACAGCCGGAGAGCGAGGCCAGCAGGCCCGAGAAGACGCTGACCCGGAAGGCGAGAGAACCGACGGGGAAGATCCACGAGAATACCTTCGCGCTCATGATGTAGAGCGGATAACCAGGGCCGTGGCAGTTCCCCACAGTCTTGATGGCCATGAGGAAATCTCCCGAGTCGGAGAACGTGACCGTCCTGGCGGCGGCAGAGACGTGTAAGGCGAGACCGGTGACGAACAGCAGGGCGAGCATGACCGCGTCGGCGCGGCGGCGAACCCACAAGCCTGTCACGCGCATGAGATCGTCGGTCGCTCTGAGAGGTTGTGAAGCATTCTTGGGCATAAGCTAATGATAGTGTGCCGGCCCACAATTACAATGTTATCCCGGCGCCTGTCTTACGCCCGCCCTGGAGAGAATCGTCTTCAGAAGATGCAGAATTGGCCCCGGGTCTTATTTCCGCACAATGACTATTTCGACTGGAGCCTGGTCTTGATCTTCTCGACCTTGGGCGCGACCACCATCTGGCAGTATCCCTGCCGCGGGTTCTTCTGGAAGTACCTCTGGTGGTAGTCCTCGGCCGTGCAGAACCTGTCGAGCTCTTTGACCTCGGTCACTATCGGCTTGGAGTAATCGGGGGCGATGCCGTCGATGAAGCGCTGGGCGCGCTCCCTCTGCTCGTCGGAATCGTAGAGCACGATCGACCTGTACTGCGTGCCGGAGTCAGCTCCCTGCCTGTTGAGCGACGTAGGGTCGTGGGCCGCGAAGAACACGTCGAGGATCTCCTCCAGCGTAACCCTTCCGGGGTCGAAGTAGACCTTCACCACCTCGGCGTGGCCGCTCATTCCCCGGCAGACGCTGGCGTAGTCAGGGTCGGCCGACTCGCCGCCGCCGTAGCCGGAGGTCGCGTCGGTGACGCCCTCGATCATCAGCAGCACCGCCTCTATGCACCAGAAGCAGCCACCGCCCAGCACGATGCTCTGAGTGCTTTCTTCTTCATTCATCTTTCTTGAACTCCAGCGATATCGAGTTGACGCAGTGCCTGGTGTTCTTGGGGGTCAGGCCTTCACCTTCGAAGACGTGCCCGAGGTGGGCCCCGCATCGCGAGCAGACTATCTCCGTGCGCATGCCGTCGGCGTCGCGGACCCTTTCCACCGCGCCGGCGACCTCGTCGTCAAAGCTTGGCCAGCCGCAGCCGGACTTGAACTTGTCGGCCGAGCGGTAGAGCTCGGCGCCGCAGCGCTTGCAGGTATAGGTGCCCTCGTCGAAATGCATATCGTACTCGCCGGTGAAGGGCCGCTCCGTCCCCTTGTGGACGATGACCCTCTCCTCGTCGCTGGTCAGTTTTTTCAATTCCATCTGTTGGACCTCCTGTAGCCCTTGATACGAATGTACGCCGTCCGCCCGATCCGGCCCATGACCCTGCTCAACTTCAGCGCCCGCGCCGCTGAACCTGCTCGCGCCGAAACGCAACACGAAGGGTCTTACCCCCGCGAAGCCGAGTATCAGGCTCGCTATGATTACACGTCAGTAATGATTCCTACTGGTCAGCAGTCATCTTTGATTTTGTTTTTATAGGGGGGAACTGCTGACGGGGGCAGGGTTAGCCTTTTGCGAGCGATTCGCAGCGGCTCGGGAAGTATAGGGAGTCTGCTGATTTCAAAGACGCGAGGACCAGCGAGCAAAAGGCTCACCCTGCCCCAAACCATTTGGTGTTGCTACCACGCCTACGGGTTACGCCGACCGATTAGCGCCTAAAGGATTACCTCGTCCTCGGGGCGCCAGGCGGGGTCCACTATCGCCAGGAACACCAGCTCTTCCTTGCCGATGCTGGTTATCTGCTGCTTCGCCCCCGGGGGGATATAGACTGAATCGCCGGGGTATACCTCAGCCTCCTCCTCATCGATCCGCATGAGGCCGGCCCCTGCCAGGATGTAGTAGACCTCGGAGGTCTTCATGATATGGAGGAAGGAGGTCAGCCCGGGCGCCAGCTTCGCGTGCGCCAGGCTGTAGCGCATCTCGAGTCCAGGTATCGCGGTCGGGCTCAGGAGCTCGCGCAGGGTCACACCATCTCCCGCGACGATCTCCTCACGGTCGTCGAACTTGCTGATCATCATCGGACCTCCCCAGGGATAGACGGTCGGGCCTTACTCACCCCGCGCGAGCGTGAGCAGCATCTTAAACCGCTGCGGAGCCCGCAGCAGGTGCGGCACCCCCGGGGGCATGATCACCGACTCGCCGCGCTCCGCGACGACCGACTCTCCGCCGATCACTATCTCCACCGCGCCTTCCAGCACCTGGACCAGCGCGTCGAAAGGCGCGGTGTGTTCGCTCAACCCTGCTCCAGCGTCAAAGGCGAACACGCTGACGGTCCCGGCCTTGCTCCGCATGATCTCGCGGCTCACGACCGCGCCAGCCTGGTATTCCACCAGCGACGCCAGGACTAACGCCTTGCCTTTGAGCCCACCATCTTCTTTCTCGCCTTCGGCGCCCACGGTACCTCCCTGTGACTTCGTGCCGCTGCTCTGCGCTGCAACAAGATACTACAGCGGGAGAGAGAGACATGCCTGCCTGCCGGCGGACCTCCGGCGGTCTTGCGAGAGTGCCTGACGATGCGATAATCTTCATCCGTGGCATGGCAAGACGGCAACAGATTCTGCGCTCGAGCGACAAGCTCCGTACGTTCACTGCTTGCACTGGAGAAGAGATGACCGGGGAGACGAAGGGTGAGGGCGGCGCACCGGCGGCCGAGGAGGCCATAAGGCCCATCCAGGTCGGCATGAAATGCAACATCACCCACGAGATATTCATCGACGGCCAGATGGCTTTCCGGCTCGGCGAGTTCGTGTTCGTCGACGACATAGTCCCCAACCAGTCGCAACCGGAGTACAAGTACGTGGTCATGTCCAAGGAGCTGGCCTTCCGCAAGTTCCAGCTCTCCGATCTCGACCTCATCCCGGCGCCCGAGCCACAGGAGTACAAGCGGAAGAAGCGACCGGCCAGGGTCTGGCCGTTCATCAAGAGGCACAAGGTCCTGCTGCCGAGCATAGTGGTGGGTACGGCGGTCATCGTCACCGCAGCGATACTGCTGGCCGGATACGGCTTCAAGTGGAAACCCGAGTTCAGCCCGGGGGGGAAGGCATTCACCAGGCTCGCAAGCGCCAGAGGAAACACCGTGGCGCTCTTGAACAACGGCGGTTACCGCTTCTTGTACACCAAGACCGACAAGGGCTGGACCGCCATTCAGAGGAGCAGCAGCCGTCTAACCGACGTGACCACCACCGACGGGGGCCATACCTGGATCACCAGCGGAGACGGCCAGATCTATTTCTGGGACGGGGTGACCTTCAGCAAGCAGTTCGACACCACCGGCCTGTACGGGATGCCCGGGGACAGCGACTCCCTCAGCGCGGTGGCCGCGACCGACGGCGATCACGCCTGGGCGGTCGGCACCTTCCTGGCCAACTCCACGGATTACCAGACCACCCAGGGGGTCGTCTACACGTTCGACGGCAAGAGCTGGAGGCTGCTGGTGGCGTTGGGACCGCAGACGCAACTGGGAGCGGTGGCGGCGGCCGATCCCACCCACGTCTGGGCGGCCAGCAAGTCCGGCGAGATCTTCTTTTACAACGGCAGCACCTGGGCCCTGCAGACCAACACCCAGGTGCCTATAACCAGGCTCTGCGCGGTGGACAAGGACCACGCCTGGGCGGTCAGCTCGGCGACGGACAAGGTCAGCGGCAGGGTCTTCAGCTTCCAGAACGGCAAGTGGGGCCAGTCGATGGAGGCGAACATGGTCTCCTTCCTCGACATCTCAGCCACCGACGCGAGCCACGTCTGGGCGGTCGGCAGCGACGACGCCGCCTCCAGCACGACAAGCTCGGCCAGTTCTCAGAGCCCGACCCAGTTGAAAGCCATGTGGCGCTACGACGGCACGCAGTGGAAGAACGTATCCGGTCCGCGGGGCTCAGTGATGGTCCCGGCAGTTGCGGTGGTCGGCCCCGAGGCCGTATGGATGTGCACCACGGACTCGATATACTACGGCAGCAAGGGGCTCTAGCACTTAGCGCCGGCATCCTCCCGGCTTACCGGTACTCCTCGCCGACTCCGTCGGGCGAATACTTCGGTTTCTGGCGCGGCACCGCGATCACCTCGCGGATCTCCAGGCCGCTTTCGGGGTCCGCGAACGCCAGGCTGGTGGACGGCCTGATCACCAGCGCGGTATCAAGCCCCATCGATGTGCCGGCGGCCACGACGACCTCTTCGTCCGCGGGTATCGCGCCGGCGTCGGCCGCCATTATCGCGACCTCCACGCAAACGATGGCCCCGCCCGAAAGCAGGCGCAGAGCCTCGGTGAAGTACTGCTCGTAGTTCATACCCTTGAACCGGGCGGTCAGCGAAGTGCCGATGCCATAGAACGGGATGGTCCCGCGCACGACTGTCACGCCGGCGCCTTCGAGCCTGGCCGTGGTCTCTTCATCCATGTCCATGCGAACCCGGTCGATGCCGGCCTTCTCCCACTCGGCCTTCTGCTCCCTGAACTCGGCGATGTCCTTCCAGATATCGTTTTTGAGCGAGTCCACCACCCAGAACGCGCCCGGAGGGATCGTGACGGCGACAATATTCAGTCCGGCACCCTCGAACACCTCGAGAGCCCGCGACGCGCTATCACCCCTGAGGCTTGCGATGACGACGGTGTTAAGCCCCGACTCCTGAGCCCTGCGCTTGCAGCACTCCAGGGTCTCGTCAGTGTTGACCGGCCCCGGCCGCTCGAAATATCGGATCCATTTCTCGGTACCTGTTGCCATCCGGCCCTCCCGTCTCATGCCACCGTATCTCATCCCGATAACAGCCGATATCCTCAACTCTTGTCAACAAGGGTGTCTGCCGCTATCAATCTATCGCAAAGAACTCGCGCGCGTCATCGGAATCCTGTTTTGACCAGCCGGTTCCATTGACTGTCCGGCATGGAATATACTTTCCCTCACAACAATTCGCATGACACTGCACGCCAAGGAGGGCGCTATGAAGGCACTGGTCATGGGTGGGGGAATGAGCGGGCTGGCGGCCGCGATCAACCTGCTGGACCTGAACTACGAGGTCCAACTCATCGAGGCGGACGAGATCTTCGGGGGCCGCGCATCCTCCTGGCTCGACAAAGACGGCGACATGATCGACAACGCCCTGCATGTGTTCATGCCCTACTACGTGAACCTCCTGGCGTTCTTCGACAAGATGGGCATCGCCGGCAACATCGTGTGGAAGGACTCCGCGTTCTACTACGCCCAGCCGGGCGGCGAGATGGCCTGCCTCAAGTTTGCCAAGCTCCCCGCGCCGCTCCACGCCGCCTATGCGATGGGCTACCTGCTCAAGGATTTCCGCGGCATCCCGTTCCACAAGCTGGTGACCGCGGCCATACCGATGGGCTTCGGAATAATGAATAACCTGCACCGGCTCGATGAGCTTGACGAGATCAGCATGGAGACCTTCATGGCGCGCTACGGGGCCGCCAAGACGATGAAGCCGCTGATGGAGCCGGCGATCAACGGCCTCACGTTCACGCCCTCTTATGAGATATCCGCGAAGGTCATGCTGAACTGGTTCCTCAAGATGTTCGTCTCGGCCAAGAACTCTCGCATCGGCTTCGCCAACGGCGGGCTCGGTGAGATATGGGTGGACAACTGCCTGGCCTACATAAAGGACAAGGGGGGAGAGGTCTCCCTGGGCAAGGCGGTCACCGCGATCGATGTCGCCGACCGCCAGATCAAGAGCGTCGCGGTAGACGGCTCCGAGGAAATGACCGCCGACCTCTACGTCTCGGCGATGAGCCCCTACTCGCTGCGGCGGCTGCTGCCGGACGACTGTTACGACCTCGAGTACTTCCGCGACCTGTGGCACTTCCAGTTGGCCCCGTCGCTGTCCATCCAGATCTGGTTCGACCGCAAGCTCACCGACATCGACTGCACATTTTTCTCCAACGAATGCGTCTTCAATACCTACGCGGACCTGTCCAACGTGCTCCCGCACATCTTCAAGGGCGGCAGCATGCTGGAGATGGTGATATCGCCGGGGGACGCGGTGCAGGGGCTGCCCGATGCCGTGATATTCGATCAGTGCATCGAGCAGATCAGGGAAGTGTTCCCCGTCGCGCGACATGCCGAGGTGCGCAAATGGAAGGTGGTCCGCGAGCGGCAGGGAGTCTACCGGGCCTATCCGGGGATGGAGAAGCACCGGCCGTTCCAGCGCTCTCCCTTCTCGAACTTCTACCTGACCGGCGACTACACCAAGACGCACGTCAGCTCGGGCGGGATGGAGGCCGCGATCTGGACGGCCAACAAGACCGCCGAGCTCGTCGCCGCCGATAAGCTGGGCAGGACTGTCTCCCTGAATCAGGAATTCAAGCCTTATAGCACGCTGGTGCGGGCCGCGGGGATCGCCAGGCTCGTCAGCCTCGCGTTGCTTGCGCTGGGCGCTGCGGCGGTCCTCAGGAGGGCATTGCGGCGCCGCGCAGCCGTGTGATGGTGGTGATGGAGGTAGGGGCTGTTTGTACGGGGTCGCCGCAAGGCGGCCCCGTCCCATTTGCGCAGCACCGCGCCCGCGGGTCTTGCTCTCCTGGACGCGACCTTCAATCCGAACCTTTAATTATCAAAGGCATCTCTTAAACAAAGTGACTCCGGGCGGCTGGGAGTGGGTCATGGCGCATGGCGCAGATTACAGATGTGGCACTTCAATAAGTTTGACTACGCATTCATCTCTCATTTCTTCGATCTCCATCAAAGAAGCAAGTCTCTAAAGACCGTGGGTAGAACGCGAGCGGCAACCACTACCATGGAGGGGAACATGGAGGGGACAGGGAGCGGCGCGGGTGACAGAGAGAAAGACGCGGCATTCGAGAGGGCGGAAGCGGACGACAGCGGGATACGCACGGAGTTCGAGCGGATGATGTTCGAATTCAACCCCGAGGACAGCGCGCCCGCCAGTGAGCCGGAAGCGTCCCCGCCCGCCCCGCAGGTTCAGCCGGAGCCGGACGAACCGCCGGCGTACGACTGAGCAGGGTTTAACAGAACGCAACATATGTTGACAGAAGTCCTGATACCTACCTATAATCCTGCCTGAGTATAACCAGTGGAAACTTCTGAGGCGACATGGCCAAGCAGATCCAGTCAATCGAGCGCGGGCTCTACATCCTCGAGTCGATACTGTTCGACAAAGAACCGGTGACGGCGACCGAGATCGCACGCCGCCTGGGGGTCCACAAGAGCACGATCTCCCACCTGACGGCGACCCTCGTCGAGCAAGGTTTCCTGGCCAGGGGGGACGGTTCCACCAGGCTGGTGGCTGGACCGGAGATATACAGGGTGGCGCGGGCGGTGCAGCTCACGGGGGAGCAGATAATGCGGGTGCCGCCCGCCCTCGACCGGCTGGCTGCCGATACCGGCGAGACGGCGCACCTCGCCGAGCTCAGGGGCCGGTTCGTGATCTACCTGGCCAACAGTTTCCCCGAGCGCTCGCTTCGCGTGCAGACGGAAGCCGGCGCAGTGGAGGCGGCGCACTCCACAGCGGTGGGCAAGGCGCTGCTGGCCTGGCTGCCCTCCGACGATGTGCGGTCGTTGTATGAGGGCGTCGAGCTCGAGTCGTTCACCGACAGGACGATCGGCGATATCGATTCACTCGTCGTCGAGCTCGAGCGCGTGCGGTCCCGGGGATTCGCGACGGACCGGGGGGAGCAGACCGGGGGCACCTGCTGCCTGGCGGCCCCGGTGCGTGACGCGCTCGGCGTGGTTGTCGCGAGCGTCGGCATCTCGGGGCCTGAGATTGCCGAGAGCGCGAGCGAGGAGAAGTCCCGCGACGTGTTGGACTGCGCGGAGCGGATTGAGGAGACGCTGAAGCAATAATGCAAAATTCGTGCCTGGCACCAATTCTGCATTTTGGAAGGGGTTCACATGAGGCTTACCGGCGGCGAGATAGTAGCGGAGTCACTCATATCGCAGGGCGTCCCTTACGTCCTGGGGATCCCGGGGCATGGCTGCCTGGGGCTCACCGATGCGTTTCTGGGAAGGGATAAGCGCATCAAGGTCCTGCAGATGATGCAGGAGATGAGCGGCGTGCACATCGCCGACGGGTATTACCGCGCGTCAAAGAGGCCGCTCGCGGTGTTCACCAGCATCGGGCCGGGCGCCATCAACACTGCCATCGGCGCGGGCACCGCGTTCGTCGATTCCGTCCCCGTTCTCATCATCACCGGCTCGGCCCATACCCACATGCGCGGCAAGGGCTTGCTCCAGGAGATCGAGCGGGCGCACGACGACGACTTCGAGCGCGTGTTGCAACCGGTGGTGAAGCGCGCGATGCGCGTCGACGCCATCGACCAGGTGGCCTCCGTTATGAAGAGGGCGTTCAACGTGATGATGACCGGTCGGCGCGGCCCGGTGAACGTGGTCCTGCCGATGGACGTGCAGAGCCAGTCGACCGAGGTGAAGCTGTCGAAACCCGGGCAGTCCGCTCCCACCGGGCGAGCTGAGGGCGACCCGGGGGAGATCGAGCGCGCGGTCAAGATGCTGGTCAAGGCACAGAGGCCCGTGATACTGGTCGGCGGAGGCGTCGGGGCCGCGGGGGCGATTGACGCGCTGCGGCGCGTGGCCGAGATCAAGGGCGCGGCGGTGGTCACCACGATGGCGGGCAAAGGCTCCTTCCCCGAGGACCATCCGCTCTTCGCCTGGCACACCGGGTCGAAGGGGACCTCGGTGGGTCTCAAGATGACCTCGACGGCCGACGTCATCCTGGCGGTCGGATGCAGGTTCGCGGACGAGACCGCCTGCTCGTATCGGCCCGGCGTGGCGTTCTCCATCCCACCGACCAGGCTGATACAGGTCGACATGGACCCCTACGAGATCGGAAAGAACTACCCGGTGGAGGTCGGCATCCAGGGAGACGCGGCGGCGGTCCTCGAGGACATCGCCGACGGGCTGGAGGAGGCTTCCGCTTCGAGGGCCATCATCAACTACGCGTTCGTCAGCGAGTTGGGGCGCGAGCAGGCGAAGTGGAAGAGGCACGTCGACAAGCTCCTGGCCGCCGACACCAGGCTCCCGACTATCTCGCAGGCGCTGCGCGAAGTGCGCAACGCGATCGCCCGCGACGCCTACCTGGTGACCTCGTCGGGGAACACCCAGGCGCAGATGTTACAGGAGTTCCCGTTTTACGTGCCGGGCACCTGCATAACCACCGGCGGCTTCTCGACTATGGGGTGGGCGCTGCCGGCGGCGATCGGCGTGAAGCTCGCGAAGCCGGACAGGCAGGTGGTGGGGATGGTGGGCGACGGTGACTTCCTCATGACAATGCAGGAGATGGCGACCGCCATGCAGGTCGGTGTCCCCGTGGTGATGGTGGTGGTGAACAACCAGGGGTGGCTTGCCATCAAGGACCTGCAGATGGACGCGTTCGGCAAGCGGCGCGCGCTTGCGACCGATTTCACCACACCGGACGGGGAGCTCTACACGCCGGACATCGCCGCCGCGGCGAGCGCGTTCGGCTGGCACGCGCAGAAGACCTCGGCGCGGAAGGGGATAGGTCCGGCGCTGAAGAAGGCTATTGCCTCGGGGCGGCCGGCGCTGGTCGAAGTGACCGTGCACCGCGACTACCCGCTCTCGGGAAGCCCTGCCGTGGGATGGTGGGACGTGCCGGTGCCGACGTACCTGAAGGAGCGGAGGGAGCGCTACGACAAGGCGCGTGCCGAGGAGAAGCTGTAGTAACGCGATGAGGGAGGGACGATGGCGAAGGCGGCGAGCGCGAGACCGAAGATAGCGGTCCAATACATTCTGGACCAGGCCAAGCTCAAGAGCGTGCCGGCGCTTTCCGAGCACGTGCAGGGAGTGAAGCGCGCGTTGAGGACCATGGGCTGGGAGCTGACCGAGTTCGGGCCGGACATAGACGCCGACGTGATAGCCGCCAACGCGCTCGCCTGCGCCGGACAGCACGCGGCGTTCCTCGGCGTGACCTTCACCGGCACGTCCGCGCGGCAGACCGCGGCCATCGGACGCTTCGGCGGGCCGGTGGGCGTCTGGTTCTTCCCCGACACTCCCTGGTGGAGCATGGCGTCGGCCGGCTCGGGGCTGGGCTACCTGAAAGACGAGGCGCTGGCCTCGGCCTGCATGACTGTGTCGGCGATCTGGGGAGACGCGGCGGAAGGGGCCACGCGCGAGAGGTTGGAGAGGTTCGCCCGGGCCGCCCATACCGCGTTTGCCATGAAGCGCGAGAAGATCGGTCTTATCGGCGGCTCCTACTACGAAGTGATGCCGGCGAGCAACTGGCACCCTGACGTCCTCACCCACAAGCTGGGACCGGCCTACGTCGAGGTCGACATCTCACAGTTGGAGCGGGCGTGCGATCAGGTGACGCAAGGCCAGGTCTCGGGCCTGCTCCGGAGCCTCAAGTCATCGGGAATGCGCCTGACCGAGGACGAGAAAGCACTCGAGGTGGTCAAGGCGTCGGCGCGAGTCTCATTGGGGATAGAGAAACTGCAGGAGTCCCTGGGGCTCACCGGGGTCGCGATCAACTGCTACGGCGGACCGGACCCCGAGGGCTACACTGGCGTGCTGGGGCGCTGCGGCGCGAGCGGATGCCTCAAGGGGCACGCGCTCGGCTCGGTGGTGATCGGCTGCGAGAGCGACGTCGTCGAGTGCGCGCAGCAGATGCTGTTCAAGCATCTGATGGGGATCGTGCCCTGCATGGCCGACCCCTGGATGGTCGACCAGGACGGCGTGTTGCTGTCGGGCACCTGCGGGGGCCCGGCCGAACTTGCCGCTGCGCCGGAGGGCGTAAGCGTCGAGGCGGGGACTCTGATGAGCCTGTACAAGGTTGGCGTGCTCGGGGTCTGCTTCCCCGACATCCCGTCGGGCAAGGCGATCGTGGCGCGCATCCACGGGCGCGAGCTGGACCGGATGGTGCTGGCCACAGGAGAGTTCATAGGATCGGACAGCGAGACGATCCCGGGAAGGCTCTGCCTGAAGGTGAAGCTCGACGACCCGGAGAGTTTCCTCGAGCGCGGGGCGATCGGAAACCACTACACGTTCCTGCCCACCTCGGAGCTGGAGCGCGACCTGGCGCGCGTCGAGGCGCTCTGCGAGCTGATGGGCATCGAGATCGACTGTATCTAGAAGGGGAGGAAGGCCCATGCCGTTAGTGGACGCGAGTCAGATAGAGGAGACACAGGTCCCGGCGCCGTTCCAGCGCGGGCTCAAGTTTGTGATGTCGCCGGAGACGCACCAGGACGTGGAGGGCTTCAGCCTAATCTACTCTTTACTGGCGCCCGACGGAGGCGGGACCGACTTTCACACCCATGATGATTCCGGTGAGCTGATGGTGTTCACAGGTGGCTCGGGAAAGGCCTGGCTCGCGGGGGTGGAGCACGAGGTAAAGACGGGGTCGGCGATGTACGCGCCACCGGGCGTGGAGCACAAGACGCTCAACACCGGCGCCGATCCTTTGTGTATAGTGTGCGTGTTCGTGCCGCCGGTAAGCGTGGACTACGTCAAGAGTGCTGCCGCTCACGCAAAATAGGGGTCAAACCTCTTTTTGCACTGACGCAAGAATAACACCGGCGCGCTTCACAAAAACGAAAGAAGGGAACAGTCCCCATTTTGCACGAGCGCAAATATATGGTTTTACTACTGTTTTGCGGTTGGGAGAGAGATGGCAAAGAGAGACAGCAATAACCAGGAGGTGGCCGCCGCGTACCGGTCGATCAAGGCGCGTGGTGGCATAGCGTTCCCCGAGGCGATGGTCAAAGCGTGGCTCGAGCGGCGCGGCGTGGCTGTGCCAGCAGGGTGCGTGGTCAGGACCCGGCAGGAGGCCTCAAAGACCGCGGCCGAGGCCGGCTACCCGGTCGTGCTCAAGGTCTCCTCGGACCGGATGCTCCACAAGACCGAGGCAGGGGCGGTCAAGCTCGGCATATCCTCGCCGGGCGAGCTGCGCCGCGAGTTCGGGGAGATGCGCGCTCGCGCGAACGACTCGATGCGCCACGACGGCTTCGAGGGAGTGCTGGTCGAGCAGCAGGTCCCATCCGGCGTCGAGATCATAGTCGGTCTGCAGAACGACCCTCACTTCGGACCGGTACTGATGGTCGGCACCGGCGGCATATACACGGACCTGCTTGCCGACGTGGCTTTCCGGATGCTCCCGGTGACCCGCGCTCAGGTGAAGGACATGCTGGCCGGGCTCCAGGGCAGGGCGCTGCTGGAAGGCTTCCGCGGATCGCCGCCGTGCGACGTCAAGGCGCTCGAGGACTGCATCCTCAAAATAGCGAAGCTCGGCGCCGATATCGCGCCGTACCTCGAGGGCGCCGACTTCAATCCAGTCATAGTCACGGCCTCAGGCGCGGTGGTCGTGGACGCCAAGGTGGTGCTGTCCGATGAGGTCCGTCCCGGGGCGATCAAGTCCGGCCGGCCGCGCACCGAACACCTGGACTCCTTCTTCAACCCGCGGAGCGTCGCCGTGATCGGCGCATCGGCCAGCGCCGGCAAGATAGGCAACGTCATCGTCGACTCGCTGGTTAACTACCAGTTCAAGGGTCGCATTTATCCAATCAACCCCAACCGCTCTGACATCATTGGCGTGAGATGCTACCCGTCTCTGGCTTCGCTCCCCGAGGCGCCGGAGCTCGCGGTGATGGTCGTGGACCTCGCCGAAGGCCCAAGGCTGATGAGGGAGCTAGCCGCCCTGGGGACGCACGCCATGCTGGTGGTGTCGGGAGGCGGCAAGGAGCTGGGAGGCCGCCGTGAGGATATCGAGCGCGAGATGACTGCGCTGTCCCGCGAGCTGGACGTGCGGGTCGTCGGCCCCAACTGCATCGGGGCGTTCGACGGGGTGAGCAGGTTCGACTCTTTCTTCCACAGCCATGAGCGCCTGCTGCGTCCGCCCGCGGGACCGATGAGCTTCATCACGCAGAGCGGGACGTGGGGTTGCTCGTTCCTGGAGGCCGCCGAGATCACGGGCGTGCGCAAGATGGTCTCCTACGGCAACCGGGTGGACGTCGACGAGGCCGACATGGTGGAGTGCCTCGCGGCCGATGAGGGCACACGTGTCACCGGCAGCTACATCGAGGGGCTGGGGGACGGCCGTAAGTTCGTGGCCGCCGCGCGCACGTCTATCGCCAGGCACGGCAAGCCGGTGGTGGTCTTCAAGACCGGCAGGAACGCGCGCTCGGCGACGGCGGCAGTGTCGCACACCGGCGCCTATGGCGGGGCCTACCAGGTCTACCGGGGGGTCCTCCGCCAGGCCGGCATCATCACCACGGACAGCTTCCACGAGCTCTTCGCGGCCTGCCTGGCGCTCTCGCTGCAGCCGCCGGCGGGCGGCCCTCACGCGGCGATGCTCTCCAACGGCGCAGGGCCGATGGTCAACGCGCTCGACCTCTTCCCCGCGAGCGGCCTGGAGCTGGTCAAGCTCACACGCGCGTCGGTACGGGCGATGCGCGACCACTTCTCGTTCTTCTACCTGGTCGAGAACCCGGTGGACGTCACCGGATCAGCTTCGGCGGAGGACTACGAGTTCGTCATACGCACGCTCCTCGGTGACCCCAGGGTCGATATCATCATGCCCTTCTTCGTTTTCCAGGACACGCCGCTGGACGAGAGCATCGTCGAGCGCATGGGCGCGCTCAGCCGCGCCGCGGAAAAGCCGATCGTCGGCTGCGCCGCCGGCGGCCCGTACACCAGGAAGATGTCCCGCGCGCTGGAAGAAGTCGGGGTGCCGGTGTTTCCGGACGTCGCCCAGTGGGTAGCGGCTGCTTCGGCTCTCGTCGACTGGGGTCGGATCAGGAAGGGAAAATAGATGGAGAAGCTCATCATCACGGCCGCGCTCACCGGGGGGTTGCACGGAAAGCAAGCCAACCCCGCGCTGCCCGAGCAGCCGGGCGAGATAGTCGACGCAGCAGTCGAATGCTGGAACGCGGGGGCCGCCATCGTGCACCTGCACGCCAGGGATGCATCCGGCAGGGGAGTGGCCGAGCCCGGGATCTTCAGGGAGATAAACGAGGGCATCCGCGGGCGCTGCCCGCTGGTGGTGCAGGACACCACCGGCGACGCGGGGATACCGGTGGCACGGCGCATCCTGTCGCTCGACGCGGCCCCGGACATGGCCTCGCTCAACATGGGCACCGTGGTCTTCTTCGTGCCGGGGCCCGAAGGAGTCGCAGAGGTCGACTTCGTCAACCGGCGCTCGGAGATCGAGGCCTTCGCGCGGGCGATGCTCCAGCGCGGCATCAAGCCGGAGATGGAGGTTTACAGCCCAGCGATGTTCGGGGAGGTCGAGAACCTCATCGCCAAAGGGCTGGTGCGCGAGCCTTACTACCTCAACTTCGTGATGGGGGTCGGCGGCATGGGAGGCTATCCGGGGACCCCGCGCAACCTCAACACCATGATCGACCAACTGCCGCCCGGCGCGAAGTTCAACGTCTCGGGGATCGGGAAGGCGCAGCTCCCGATGTGCGCCATGGCGATACTCACTGGAGGCCACGCGAGGGTCGGTCTGGAGGACAACATCTACTACCGGCGGGGAGAGCTCGCTGCCTCCAACGCGCAGCTGGTAGAGAGGGTCGTGCGCCTCGCGCGCGAACTTGGCAGAGAGATAGCCTCGCCCGGCGAGGCGCGAGAGATATTGGGGATGGATGGTGTACCGACGTGACATGGCACGCTGGCTGGTGGCTGTTATCGCCCTGGCCCTGCTATGCCCGGTTGTCCTGACCGCCTCCTGCACCACGACCAGGACCGCTCAAGGGACCACACCGGTCAAGGCCTCACCCTCCAGCGCCAGAGGTCTCAAGAAGATACAGCACTTCGTGTTCATCATGCAGGAGAACCGCAGCTTCGACAGTTACTTCGGGACTTACCCGGGGGCGGATGGCATACCCGCGGGCGTGGCGCTGACCGACCCGGCGACCGGGCTCCCCGTCGCTTCCTTCCACGACCCCAACGACGTCAACAGGGGAGGCCCTCACGGCTGGAACAATTCCAGGGCGGACGTCAACGGCGGCAAGATGGACGGCTTCCTTCAGCAGTCTTACAAGGCCAAGGCAGCGGCCGGGGCGAAGAAGCCGGATATTCGCGCTCGAGACGTGATGGGATGGCACGATTCCCGCGAGATCCCGAACTACTGGAGCTATGCGAAAGAGTTTGTCCTGCAGGACCACCTGTTCGAGTCGGTGGCCTCTTACAGCCTGCCCGCCCACCTCTACATGCTCGCCGGCCAGAGCGGAGGCTACGTCGGTTCTGTGGGCCAGCCCAAGCCGAGCACCTACAACTTCACCGAGATAACTGAGCTGCTCGGTAGCGGCAGCATCGACTGGAAGTACTACGTGACCTCGGGGAACCTGCCGGACACCGAGGACGACGAGGTAGTGGGCACGCAGTCGCAGCAGCGGCAGGCGCCCAAGAAGTATACCCTGTGGAATCCACTGCCCGCCTTTCCGAAGGTGAAGAACAACCCCGCCCAGTGGAACCGGCTTCAGGACACGGCCAACTTCTATGCCGACGCCAGGAGCGGGAAGCTGCCGCAGGCGAGTTGGGTGATACCCTCGGCTGCCGTCAGCGAGCACCCGCCGGGCGGCGTGCGCGAGGGGATGGCCTATGTGACCGGGCTGGTGAACGCGGTGATGCAGGGCCCCGATTGGCCGACCACGGCGATATTCGTAGCGTGGGACGATTGGGGCGGGTTCTACGATCACGTCCCGCCGCCTTCGGTTGACAAGTACGGTTACGGGATCAGGGTGCCGGGCCTGGTGATAAGCCCGTACGCTCGAAAGGGCTACATAGACAAGAGCGTGTACTCGTTCGAGTCGTGGCTGCGGATACTCGAGGAAAGGTTCGGCCTGGCGCCGATGACCGCGCGCGACACCAATGCAGCCGACATGACCGGCGCGTTCGATTTCCAGCAGCAGCCGCGCGCGCCATTGATATTGAACGCGACGCCCGCAGGCTCACCCTATCCGCCGTAGTGTGATCCTGGACGAGTACCAGGTGCACACGCGCGGTGAGAGAGGGACGCCTATCTGCATGAGCCGGACCTGTCCGCGCTGTTGCCCTCGCCCCCCGCGGGCCTTGCCACGATCATGTAGTGCATGGGTCCAGGTTCGCTGACCGAGACCACGATGAAGCCGGCGTCCTCTATCAGTCGCGAGGCGTGCTCGATCGAGAACTTGATCTCGAGCGGAGGGCCCATGTCGAGCGGCTGCTTCTTCCAGTCGAGGTCCACCAGCTTGCCCGAGGGTTTTATCATCCTCATTGCGCTCTGGAGCACCTTCGCCTGGTCGTAGAAGTCGTGCAGGTCGATCCCGAAGAAGACGAAGTCGGCGCAGGCGGTGCAAAGCACTTCCTTCTCGGCCTCGCCGGTCACCAGAGTCAGGTTGCCGATGCCTTCAGCGTCCGCCTTCACCCGAAGCTCAGCCAGCGACTCTTCGTCGACGTCGACGCCGTAGACGTGGCCCTCCGGCCCGACCATCCGCGCGGCCGGCAGAGCGAAGAAGCCGTCCCCGCACCCCACGTCCACAAACTCGTCTCCGGCGCAAAGGCCTATCTCGGCCAGAATCGCCTCGGGATCCTGCCAGCGGCGCCGCTCGGCCTCGTCGTGATGGAACCTGTTATGATGCGCGGCCACCTTGACCTCCCGTACCTCCCGTCCCGGGTGGGCTGAAAGCATTTAACCCACCGGCCAGCTCGATGCTACGGTCTTCGCTGAGCAAGCCCGCGTTCCTGTAGGGTGCGAGGGCGCCGGCGGGCCTGTTGAAGCATACACGACCGGCCGGATACTGGTTGTATTTCGTCATTTGAAATGGCGCGGGAAGTGCGTTTAATGGGCATAGAGACAGATGGGAGGTTTGCCGCAGAATGAATGAGATAAGGCCGGAACTGAAGCTGGTAGCGGAAACGGGACTCGAGGAAGCAGTGGCACACGCCGCCGCCGGCGCTGCGGAAGAGACCGACCTGCTGGATGCCTACTCGCGCGCCGTCATCGGCGCCTCCGAGGCTGTGAGCCCCTCGGTCGTCAACATCTCGGTCATGCCGAAGTCGATGCCAGATGGCCGGCCCGTCCCCAGGGAAGTGCGCGGGACCGGGTCCGGTTTCGTCTTCACCAATGACGGGTTCATCCTTACCAACTCGCACGTCGTGCAGAACTGCGCGGCGATGGAGGTGACGCTGGCGGACGGCAGCGTATGCAAAGCTGACGTGGTCGGCGACGACCCCGACTCCGACACCGCGGTCATAAGGATAAGCGCCAACGGCCTCAGGCCGGTCACGTTCGGCGACTCCAGCCGCCTGAAGGTCGGGCAGCTGGTCGTTGCCGTCGGCAACCCTTACAGCTTCCAGTGCTCGGTCACCGCGGGCGTGGTGAGCGCGCTGGGCAGGTCGCTGCGGTCGCAGTCCGGGCGCCTCATCGACGACGTCATCCAGACCGACGCGGCGCTCAACCCCGGCAACTCGGGNNGGGCCGCTGGTCAACACGCGCGGAGAGGTCATCGGCATCAACACGGCTATCATCCTGCCCGCGCAGGGTATATGCTTCGCTATCGCCATCAACACCGCGAAGTTCGTGGCTACGCGCCTGATGAGGTTCGGGGAGATCAAGCGGAGCTACCTGGGCCTGCTGGGGCAGAGCGCGCCGATACTGCGGCGCATCGTGCGGTTCCACGGGCTGGAGGTGGAGACCGGCTTCCTGGTGACCCAGGTCGAGCCGGGCGGCCCGGCGGCGAAGGCGGGGCTCAAGGACGGCGACATGATAGTGGGCTACGGAGACCACCCGATCAACGGGATCGACGACCTGCACCTGCTGCTGACCGAGGAACAGATCGGCGTGGAGTCCACCCTCACGGTGCTGAGAAGGACCAAGATGCTGGAGATCCCGGTGATCCCCGAGCAGAAGAAAGTCGCTTAGCGGCACATGATGCAAAAAGGGGACTGTCCCCTTCGGGCATTTTCAATCGGCGTCCACGGGCTCCTTGCACTGTCGGCATCTCTTCGCGCCCCTGAACAGCTTCGCCCCGCACGAGGGGCAGACGTACCTGGCCTCCTCGTCGGCGACCCACTGCTCGGTGCCGACCTCGCGCCAGTGCGGGACCGCGCGCATGATGACCTTCTTGCCCACGGGCATAGGGAACTTCTCGATGCTCTCGCACGGCCAGTCGTCGCACTCGTTGCAGCCCTCGTATCCCCTGGTGGAGACGCACGACTTTATCGGGCAGACCCGGCAGTAGGCGAACACCTCTTCGCCTTCCGCCAGGCATCCCGCGCAGTGGATCTCCTCGACGGGCAGGTTGTAGACGGTCGCGAGCTTCTCCGCGAACTTGGGGTTGTCGTCGCGGGTCGCGTACATGATGCCGCAAACGCCGCAGTACAGGCCGCAGGGGGCGAGCCAGTTGGGATTGGCCTCCATCGCCGTCTCCTTTCAATCGATGCCGCACTCGTCGTGTAGAAAACGAGTCGCGGTCGCGTACAGGATATTACTCCTTGCGTCGGCCGTCATCTCGAAGCTATCCAGGTCGGTGAATATCTGCTCCGGTGAGCCCATGCCCACCGGGTGATCCGTGCCGAACATGATTCGCTGGTGCCACTCTGACAGGAGCCGCTCAAAGTTCTCTGCCTCACCGTCGAGGCCGGTCGCGTCTTGCTGCCCCGCGAACAGCTCCGGCGCTCGCTGATACAGCCTGATGGATGACGGCACGTTCGTCATGTCGAGATAGACCTTCGGGTGCAGCCGGAGCAGCTCGAGGGCCAGACCGAACCGCGGGAAAAGTGAATGCACCAGCACGACCGGCATCTCTGGATAGCGGTCGAGGATACTGCGCAGGTAGTCGAGGTCCTGGGTCCGGTTGTAGAAGTCATCGAAGCCCGTGTGGACGACGAACGGTCGGCCGAACCTGGACAGAGTCTCGAAAAGCGGCTCGAACTCCCGGCAGAAGACCTCGAACCTCTGGGCGTAGGGATGGATCTTTATTCCGGCGAGGCCCAGCTCTGTCAGGCAGTACTCGGCCACCTCGGCCTTGCGCGGGGATTCCACGTGCATGGAGCCGAACGGCACCAGCATAGGGAACCGGAGCGCGATATCCCGGCTGAAGGCGTTGAGGCTGGCCGTTTCTTCCTCCTTCAGTGGGAACACGAAGTTGAACGCTCGGACGACACCGCATGCGCGAAGCTCCGCCAGCATCTCTTCGGGCGTGATTTCTTCGCGGGACGGGTGCTCGGGGAAAGCACGCTTGATCCAGCGCACCAGGCTCGCGGTCCTGGCAGGCGGAATCACGTGGATGTGCGAATCGATAATGGCGCCTGAGGCCTCTGTATTTTCTCCACCCATTATTGCCCCCGGATCGACGAGCACATTCTACATCTGATCGGACCGTGTGCGCCGGGGCGGTGGGACGCGCCGGGAGGCGGGGCCTTGTTGCCCGTGCCGCTGCCTTCAAGATATGCTATTCGCCTGAACAGGCCGGCGCACGCTCGTCGAAAGGAATCAAGACATGATCCTCATGAATCCAAAGAAATACGAGACCGAGTACCCGGACGCGCGATCCAGGGAGATCATGCTCAAGACCATCGACTTCTTCGAGTCCAGGGGACGAGGACAGCTCAAGAAGGACGACCACGAGCGAGCCTGGTACCAGGATTTCCTCGATTTTCAGAAGGGCGAGAAGGTGTTCGCCGACTTGCTCACACCGACGCCGTACGCCCTCGGCCCGAACGCGCGCTGGGACACCTGGCGCAACTGCGGCTTCAACGAGATATCTTCGTTCTACGGCCTCAACTACTGGTACACATGGCAGGTCTCGATACTGGGGCTGGGGCCGATATGGATGGGCCAGAACGAGGCGGTGAAGAAGAAGACCGCGGACCTGCTGGCGCAGGGCGGCATCTTCGCGTTCGGCCTCTCCGAGAAAGAGCACGGCGCGGACCTGTATTCGACCTCGATGGCGCTCAAGCCGCTCGGTGACGGAAAGTACGAGGCCGACGGCCGGAAGTACTACATCGGCAACGCCAACAAGGCGGCGCTGGTCTCGACCTTCGGTAAGCTCACCGACACCGGCGACTACGTCTTCTTCGTGGTCAGCTCGGAGGGCGGCGGCTACGAGGTCGTGAAGAACATCGTCAACTCCCAGAACTTCGTGGCCGAGTACGCCCTGCACGACTATCCCATCACGGACGCCGACATCCTCACCAGGGGGCGCGACGCCTGGGACTCCGCTCTCAACACCATCAACGTCGGGAAGTTCAATCTCGGCTGGGCCTCGATCGGCATGTGCACCCACTCGTTCTACGAAGCCATCGACCACGCCGCGGGCAGGTTCCTCTACGACCACTACGTCACCGACTTCCCCCACATCAAGCAGCTCTTCAACGACGCTTACACCCGCCTGGTCGCCATGAAGCTGTTCGCGCTGCGGGCCGCCGACTACATGCGGTCGGCCTCGGCCGAGGACAGGCGCTACCTGCTCTACAACCCGATGGTGAAGATGAAGGTCACCACCCAGGGCGAGGAGGTCATGAACCTGCTGTGGGACGTAATCGCGGCGAAGGGGTTCGAGCAGGACATGTACTTCGAGCAGGGCGTGCGCGACATCCGGGCGCTGCCCAAGCTCGAGGGGACCGTGCACGTCAACATGGCTCTCATAATCAAATTCATGCCGAACTACTTCTTCAACCCTGGCAGCTTCCCGGAGATCCTGAAGAGGATGGACGCGGCGAACGACGACTTCCTGTTCCAGCAGGGCGCGACCAAGGGGCTGGGTAAGATCCAGTTCCACGACTACCAGATAGCGTACGGCTCATGCGACCTGCCCAACGTGAACGTCTTCAAGGGGCAGATTGAAGTGCTCAAGCAGATGCTGCTGGCCGCGCCGCCCACCGAGGGGCAGACCAAGGACATCGGCTGGCTGCTGACGCTGGGCGAGCTCTTCACGCTGGTGGCGTACGGCCAGCTCATCCTGGAGAACGCGAAGATATACGGGGTCTACGACGAGCTGGTGGACCAGATATTCGACTTCATGGTGCGCGACTTCTCCAAGTACGCCCTGGAGTTGTACTCCAAGACCAGCAGCACGGCGGAGCAGATGGAGCTATGCACCAGGATGATCGCCAAGCCGGTGGCGGACCAGGCGCGGTTCGACAAGGTGCTGGCGGAGGCCTACTCGCTGCGCGACCAGTACCACTGGAGCGATTGACCCCGGTTTCTACTGTACCTACTCGAGCTTGGACTCGACCCAGGTGAGCATCCTGTCCAGCGACTCCAGCACGTGCTCTGCCTCCGGCCTCTCGATGACCAGCGGCGGGATGATCTGGCTCACCGAAGTGTCGTTATTTGCGTATACAGTGAAGATGCCGTTCTCGAAACCGGCAACGGTCATCAGCGGCCCGCACATCTCGTTCGCCATCTTCAGGCCCATGAACAGCCCTCGCTGTCTGGCCTCGACCACCACGTCGGCATGCCCGCTGGCTAGCTCCGCGAAGCCGGTGGAGAACACGCCCGCCATCTCGTCGATGTGGCGCAGGAACGCCGGGTCCTCCAGGATGTCCAGCACTTTCATGGCGACGCGGCAGCCCGGCTCGGGTCCGCCGAAGGTCGAGATGTGGATGAACGGGTTGTCGTGCCAGAACTGGTTCATGCTGTCGCTGAACAGCACCGCGCTTATCGGGTATACCCCTCCGGAGAGCCCCTTGGCAGTGATCATCACGTCCGGCACCACCCCGTAGGTGTCTATGCCCCAGTATGCGCCGCACCGACCCAGGCCGGTCTGCACCTCGTCCATCATCATCACGGCACCGCGCTCGTCGCAGATGTGCCGAACGCCCGCGTAGAAGTCATCGGGCGGCAGGACTATGCCGAGCGTCGCGGGTATGGTCTCGAACAGGACGGCCGCCGTGCTCTCGTCGACCGCCGCGTCCAGCGCCGCGAGGTCCCCGAAGGGGACATGAGTGTAGCCGGGGACGAGAGGCTCAAAAAGCTTGCTGTACTGCTGATGTCCCGCCGGCAGCGCGAAGCCGGTGTGCCCGTGGTAAGCGCCCTCGGCGGAGACGATACCGGGCCGGCCGGTGTGCCCGCGCGCCAGCTTGATGGCCGCGTCTACGACTTCCCCGCCGCTCACGCCGAAGATCACGCGGTTGATGTCGCCGGGGGAGATCGCCGCCAGGCGCTCCGCCAGCAGCGCCCTGTGCTCGCTGACCGTGTGGTGCGTGCCGATGTCCAGCTCCTCCAGCGCCTCGCGCAGCGCGGCAAGCACCAGCGGGTTTCGNNTCGCGCTTGCCCAGCACGAAGTCGATGCCCGCGCCGGTGAAGAACTCCACCTTGCCGCTGGACACATGCCTGGCGAAGAGCTCTGTGATCTTCTTCCTGTCCTCCTGGCCGATGATGGACATCTCGTGCCTCCTAGCGCTTGATCTTTCCGGGAAGTATGTAGGGGTAGCCGCGCCTCGAGAGCCTGGTGCGCATGAACCGGTCGGTCTTTCTCATCGAGAGGTACAGCCTCCATATGAGGGCGTCCTGGCGGTAGTAGGACTTGATCTCTTTCTCGGTCAGGGGCTCGACGGCGAGCTCGGGGGCCTCCGAGTCGAAGAAGTCGTTGGCCTCCGCAACCAGGCCCGGTATGAGCGCCGGCAACTGCTCCTTGTAGAAGTTCGCGATGAGGTCGACCGCGACCAGGTGCAGGTCGTAGTACCGGGTCATGACGTCTTCGAGGAAGAGCGCCCGCAGCAACCACACCAGGAACGAGGGCGCGCTACGCAGGAAGAGATCGGGGTTGAGCTGCTCGGTCCCGTCGAGCCTGATGAACGGGGTGCTGGTGTCCAGGTAGAGGAGGGACAGCTCGCCGGGCAACTCCTTCGACTCCGCGCCGAACCCTTCGATCGCCCAGTTGGATATCTGGCCGTCTATCCCCAGCTCCATCTCGTCCTGGTTCGCGTTGAACCGCCAGACCTTCACCAGCTCGCGGAGCACCTGCCTGACCAGCCGGTTGACGTCGGCGCCGGGCAGCGCGCGAATGGCCTTGTTGCCGATCGACGCTTCGTCCAGCTTGCGCTGCGCGAGGAACATCACCGGCTTTCCCGAGCCGCCTTCGACGTGAGCGCATCCGTAAGCCGGGAGCGTCAGCCCCACTTCCTCGGACAGCACCCGGTTGTACTCGCGGAATATCCAGCGGTAAGACTCCAGCTCGTCCTCGCTGGTAAAGATCGGCATTCGCTTGTAGGCGATGCCCGCGCTTTCAGCCGGGCCGATCTCGAATACCGTGCTGATCTCCCCGTAGCCCAGGACCCGAGCGCCCATCTCGCTCGATTCAGGGTGTCTGGGGTCGAGCTGTCCCTCGAAGTCGGCCAGGAGCTTATGGTCTATCTCCAGTTCCATATCCACCTCCAGTGCGCGGAGCAATACAAGTCTACAACACGACGGGGCCGGCCGCTTTGTGCCATCATGAAAGCATGGACGACACCACTGAGAAAGTGCGCGAGGCGGTCGCGTCGCTGGGCATGACCGGCTGGAGGCTTGCGCCGGCCGACCACCAGGGTTTCACCTGCGCCGCGAGCATGTTCATTGCTTACCATCTGCCGACGGAGGTCGACCCGCTGGCCGGCGGAGACTATGACGAGGCCGCCTTTCACGGCGCGCTGGTCGATGCGCGCGAGCGCGGGCGCCAGATGCTGCGGGGGCTGGATTCCGTCCTCGACGAGTTGCGCGTCCGCCATTGGACGGTCCCCGGCGGCCAGGACCCCGGGACGCTGCTGGCGGACCTCTCGGAAAAGCGCGCGGCAGCGCTGGCCGGCCTGGGCTGGATCGGGAAGTGCTCGCTGCTGATCACGCCGGACCACGGGCCGCGGGTTCGCCTCTTTACCGTCCTCATGGAGCTGGACGCCGTTATCGCGCCGTCCCCGCTGCGCCCGGCCTGCGGCAAGTGCACCGCCTGCATCGACGCGTGCCCGCAGGGTTACCTGTCAGGCGCCGACTGGCGCCAAGGCATCGAGCGTGCCGCAGTCATCGACGCCTTCGCCTGCAGCCGGCGCATGGAGGAGCTGGGCGCTGCCATCGGGCACAAGCACTCCTGCGGGTTGTGCCTGCTTGCCTGCCCCCTGGGCGGGAAAGAGGCCCGAAAAGATAAACTCCCGGGCGCGTAAGTATTAAGATTAGATCTGTAGGACGTGATCCATGCGCGGCTCGAGGAGGTCCCCTTGAACGGTCACTCATCCACGAACCTTCTGGCGAACGGACTCCTTCGCGTCATGGCCGCGGAGTTCAACCTGCGCCCGTCGCTGAATGATGAGATGCGCACCAACGGCTCATGGTTCGACTTCACCGTGGGCTTCCGCACCGAGCGCAACACCGTCGAGCAGTCGATCTCGTTCAAGGACGGCAAGGCGCGGGTGCGCTCGTCCGTGCCGGCCGGCACGGACGTGACCATGATCTACAAAGACGACGGCGTGGTGCGCGACATGCTGCGGCTGCCCCCTAACGAGGTCCTAAACCTGCTGCTGAAGAACCGGTTCAGGCTGGAGGGGAACCTCTCCTACATGAACCTGTTCAACTACTACCTGTCCCTGCTGCTTGGCGGCACCCAGAAGAAGATGCTCGCCAAATCGAAGGCGGCAGCCGTTGAGCTACTGGCCAGGGAGTCGCGCGACCTCGATCCGGCGCTCACGTCGGAAATGAAGGAGCGCCACAAGGCCCGGATTAGAGGCACCCGTGTCGATGAGGGCGTCAAGTTCCTCGACGACCCCTACCTGGCTTCTTACTCGCTCGACGATTTCCCCAGGCTGGCGAAATTCCTCGACGTTCACATGACCAGGCGTCCCGCGATCTGTCACGAGCGCTCATCGCTGCTGACCGACTGGTTCCTGGATAACGGGTTCGAGGTGGACGGGGAGGGGCAGCCCTGGGTCCCGGAGCTGAGGCAGGCGAAAGCCTACCGACACTTGATGGAGAACCGAAAGCCCATCATCCACAAGGACGACCTCCTCGCGGGAACGACCACGACGAAAGAGATCGGGGTAGTGGTTTATCCCGACACGCACGGCACGATGATATGGGGAGAGCTGGTCTCGGCGGGGGACAGGCCGCTCTCGCCGTACGAGATATCGCAGGAGACCCACGAGACGCTCCACCACAAGGTCTTTCCCTTCTGGTCGAAGCGCAACATGCGGGAGTGGGTGCGCAGCTCCTACGACCAGCCGCTATCCCAGAGGCTGGACGAGCGCTTCGCCGTCTACTTCATGTGGAAGACTGCTGCGCTCTCACATACGATCCTGGACCTCCCCAGGCTGCTGCGGCTGGGCACCGGCGGGATAATCGCGGAGATCGACGCCGAGCTGGCAGCCGATGCAAGCGCTTCCGCCGAAAAGAAGAACACCCTGGAGGCGATGAAGATCTGCCTCGACGGGTTGGCGGCATACGCGCGCAACCTGGCGTTGCAGGCTGAGGCGGACACCGCCGCCGAGCGCGATCCCGCGCGCAAGGCCGAGCTGGAGCGGCTGGCCGAGATACTGCGCAAAGTGCCCGAGGGCCCGGCCGATACCCTCGACGAGGCGTTGAACGCGATCTGGCTGGGCTGGATCGGGCTGCACATGGAGAGCACCAACGCAGGCCTCTCCATCGGGCGGATGGACCAGTGGCTGCAGCCGTTCTTCGCGGCGGACATGGACAATCTTAAGACCGCGGAGGAGCGGGAAGCCTACATCAAGCGCGCCATAGAGCTGGTCGGCTGCTTCTACATGAGATGCACCGACCACCTGCCACTGATACCCGACATAGGGAACTACCTGTTCGGAGGCTCGTCGTCCGACCAGGCGATAACGCTCGGTGGGATCACGCCCGATGGCGAGGACGCGGTCAACGACATGACCTACGTCCTGCTCAAGGTGACCGAGATACTCGGCATACGAGACCCGAACGTGAACGCGAGGTTCAACCCCGACAAGAATTCGGACACTTACCTTAAACGTCTATGCGAGGTGAACCTGGTTACTGCCGCCACGCCCTCCATGCACAACGACCTGGCGGTGATGAAGTCGCTCGAGGAGTTCGGTTATCCCGTCGAGGACCTCCGCGACTGGTCGGCGACCGGGTGCGTCGAGCCGACCCTGTCGGGCAAGCACATGGGTCACACCAACTGCATGATGATGAACATGGTCGCCGCCCTGGAGATGGCCATGAACGACGGCCACCACCCGCTTATGAACTGGGACGTCGGGCCGAAGACCGGCAGCATAGAGGCGGGAGACTTCACGACATTCGACGACTTCTTCGCCGCGTTCACCACCCAGCTGGGCTTCCTTATCGACAACTCCGTGGAATACAACAACATGCTGGGGGAGGCGCACAGCGTCATCCGGCCGACCCCGCTGCTGTCCTCGCTGCAGGACGACTGCATGAAGAAGGGCAGGGACGCGACCAAGGGCGGCGCGAAGCACAACTCATCGGGGGCGGCGTGCATAGGGCTCGCCGACATCACCGACTCCCTGATGGTCATCAAGAAGCTCGTCTACGACGAGGAGAGGATCGGCTTCGCGGAACTCAAGCGCGCGGTGGATGCCAACTTCGAGGGCG
>PMJJ01000080.1:35653-42481 GCA_003157385.1 Actinomycetota bacterium
CCCTACACCTCCGGGTTCTGGTCGATGTCGAACCACGTGGCGTTCGGCAACCTCACCGGCGCGCTGCCGTCCGGGCGCCTGGCGGGTAAGGCCTTCACCCCGGGCCTCACCCCGGAGCCGAACGCCTCGCCCAACCTGCTCGACAACATCAGGGATGTGGCAAGCCTGGACGCGCACAACCTGAACAACAACATCGCGTTCAACGTCAAGGTGGTGCCGTCGGCCTCGGACAGCCACGAGCAGGTGGTGGAGCACATGTTCTCCTACGTCAAGACATACTTCGATCTGGGCGGGATGCAGATGCAGATGAACGTGGTGACCACCGACATGCTGCGCGACGCGATGGCCCACCCCGAGAACTACAGGAACCTGCTGGTGCGCATCTCCGGCTACAACGCCTACTTCGTGACGCTCAACAGGGACATGCAGCTCGAGCTCATCGAGCGCGCGGAGTACGGTATATAGTGCCACTCATCCTGGAGATAAAGGGAAACTCCCTCGACGATGGCCCCGGCATTCGCAGCGTGGTCTTCTTCAAGGGTTGCCCGCTCGACTGTTCGTGGTGCCACAACCCCGAGAGCAAGAGGACCGTCGCCGAGATGTCTTACGATCCCGCCGAATGCGTGGGCTGCGACGCCTGCCTGGACGCCTGCGGGCGCGGTGCACTGTCGCGCGACGGGGCGCACTTCATCGACCGCGACAGGTGCGACATGTGTCTCGAGTGCGTCGAGGCCTGCCCCTCGGGGGCGCTCTCGCGCGTGGGCAAGCCGATGTCGGTTCAGGAGGTGGCGGCCGAGATCGAGAAGGACCTGCCGTTCTTCCGCACCTCAGGCGGGGGCGCGACGATGTCGGGGGGCGAGCCGACGATGTTCATGGGCTTCCTGGCCCGGCTGCTCGCCCGGCTCGCCGAGAGCGGGATCCACACGATCGTGGAAACGTGCGGGCAGTTCGACGCTTCGGAGTTCGAGCGCGAGATCCTGCCGCGCGCGGGCGCTGTCTACTACGACCTCAAGGTCTTCGACGACGATCTGCATCGCCGCGAGTGCGGCGTTTCCAACGCCCGCATACTGGAGAACTTCAGGCGGATGCAGCCTGAGTGCGAGCGCCTGGGGAAGGAGCTGCTGGCCAGGGTGCCGCTCATCCCGGGCGTCACCGCCACCAGGGAGAACCTCGAGGCCATCGCCGGTTTCCTCAAGTCGTGCGGCGCCAGCCGGGTCGCGCTGCTGGAGTACAACCCGTTGTGGTTGGAGAAGTCGGCGAAGCTGGGGCGGCCGAGCCCTTGCGCCAGCCAGCGTTCGATGAGGTCGTGGATGACCCGGGCCGAGATCGAGCAGTGCCGCCGCGCCATGGCCGGCCTGCAGATCGTCTGAATGCATAATGGGGACAGTCCCCTTTTTGCGTTTTTCAGTCGAGTGTGGCGGGGAGCAGGTCCTTCTTCGCCGGGCCGTGGATGACCTTGCCGTAGGCGTCGTACCGCGAGCCATGGCAGGGGCAGTCCCAGGTCTTCTCCGCCGGGTTCCAGTCAACGAAGCACTTCAGGTGCCTGCACACCGGCGACATGACGTGAAGCTGTCCCGCTTCGTCCTTGTAGACGGCGAACTTGTGGCCGTCGGTCTGGACCAGCGCGCCCTCTCCGTTGGCGAGGCCCTTGGCGTTCTTGACGTCGGACTTGGACATGCGGTCCGCGATGTAATGGTAGCTCGCGCCCGGGGCCTGCTTCATCCGTGTGAACAGAACGTTCATCGCTCCTCCTTTGACTGATGGGGCTGACTTCTACTTATATGCTTTGCTTCCTCCAATCAGGCCAGTTGCTTTTGCGCCCGGGTGGTGGTACCAACAGTGGAAGACGTCCGGCAGGGAGCAGGCATGGAGAGAGAGCGCGCGGCGGAACAAGTTGTCCTTGCGGTCGGCGGTCACCCCGACGACATCGAGTTCATGATGGCCGGGACACTGCTACTGCTCAAAGAAGCGGGAGCTCCCATCCACATGTGGAGCATGACCGACGGCTCGCTCGGCTCGACATCCACCGACCGCGTCCGGACCGCGGCGATGAGGCTCGACGAGGCCTGCGCCTCCGCGCGTATCGCGGGAGCGGCGTTCCACGGACCCATCGCACGGGACATGGAGCTCGTCTGCAGCGTGGAGCTGGTCTCGCGCGCGGTCGCGGTGATCCGGAGGGCCAACCCACGCATCCTGCTGCTCCCCGCGCCCGAGGACTACCATCCCGATCACCGCAACGCGTCGTCCGTCGCTGTGTCCGCCGCATTCGCGGCGAGGCTTCCCGCTTACGAGAGCAGGCCGCCGGTACCGCCGGTGGAAACGGACATCGCAATCTACCACGCGCTCCCCTTCGGCCTGCGCGACTCAATAGGGAAGATAGTCGAGGCTGGCCAGTACGTGGACGTTACCGGCGAGCTGGATCACAAGATACAGATGCTCGCGGCCCACGTGAGCCAGCGCGACTGGTTGCTGGCCAGCCAGGACCTTGACTGCCTGGGCGTGATGGAGGAGATGTGCCGCCAGGTCGGCCGCGCCTCGGGCGCCTTCGAGTACGCGGAAGGGTGGAGGAGGCGCCTCCAGGTGGGCTTCAGCGCCGGGGACGGCGACCCGCTTTCCGAGCTGCTCGGCCCGTTGTGCAAAACGCAAGTCCTGGGGTAAGACCCCTTAACTTGCATTTTTACGTTTAGCCCCAGAGGACGTCGCTGACGCCCTGGATCCCGTAGAGGTTATCTGTGATGCCCTGGACGTCGGTGTCCGCCGATATCTTTGCCACCACCGACATGTCGAAGCTGTCGCCGTTGTCCAGCCGGTTGTACCTGATGAGGTCGGGGCCGCAGCCGCTCGAAGTGAAGATGTTCATGATCCTGGTCAGATTTTCGGCGGCGTGGTGTCCGGTCACCCGCACCGGCAGCTTGCGTGTCTTGTAGCGCGGGGCGATCCTGTCCACGATCCAGTCGATGAGCTCCAGTACCACCAGGTCCATTCCCGTGACCACCAGGCCGACGATGTAGAAGCCGGTGCCGACCAGCATACCGATGGCCGCGCAGCTCCACAGGCTCGCGGCGGTGGTGAGCCCGGTCACCCAGCCGTCCTTCGCCTTGAGGATGGCGCCTCCGCCGATAAAGCCGATGCCGGTGACGACGGCCGCGGCCACCCGGTCTCCTCCCGGGAAGCCGGAG
The DNA here is from genome assembly GCA_003157385.1 of Actinomycetota bacterium. Classification (GTDB taxonomy): domain Bacteria; phylum Actinomycetota; class Geothermincolia; order Fen-727; family Anoxymicrobiaceae; genus FEN-680. The sequence continues at coordinate 38,833 of PMJJ01000080.1, forward strand.
AAGCCGTAGAGCGACATTGTGGTGAAGGCGCAGGCTCCGACGGTGACCAGGATGTGGGTGCGTATGCCGGCGGGGTGGTCGGTCAACTCTCTCTCGATCCCCACCAGCCCGCCGAAGGCGAGCGACAGGAGGATGCGGATGACGATCTTCCAGGACGTGGTCATCGCGGGGTGCCCGAGGTAGACGATGGCGAGCGCGATGGCGGCGGCCACGGCGAGCACCAGCGAAAAGACGGCGATGATCTTCCCGGGGCCCCAGGAAGGCCTGCTCTCGACCTCGCCCGCCATATGGATCCTTCCCGCCGAATCGCTCGATAATTCGAAATGTTACTTCTTCGGCAGGCAGGCGTCCTCCTTCTGCTTGAGCGAACCGGGGCGCCGGCTGAGACCGTGAAGGTTAGGTTTCGGCTCCGTCGAACGTGATGGTATCATTCGATTGGACTGCTCTATCCAGTGGCGGCGGAGGCGCGATGATCTACACGGTTACATTGAACCCGACTCTCGACATCACTTACGTGCTCGAGAAGATCCAGTTCGGGGAGCCGGTGACGGCTGAGCAGGTCATCAAGACTCCGGGCGGAAAGGGCATCAACGTCTCCAGGGCTCTGCGCGCGATGGGCACCGACACGGTGGCCATGAGCATGGTCGGCGGGCACGTCGGCGACGAGGTCCTCGACCTGCTGCAGCAGGAGGGCCTGATACTGCAGATAGTGCGCATCAAGAACGAGACGCGCACCAACGTCGTCGTGCTGGGGCGCTCCGACGGCAGCGAGCTGGTGATCAGGGCGACCGGCCCGCCGGTCGAGAAGACCGAGACCGAGCGGATCAGCAACCTGGTCTTCCAGATAGCCCAGGCGCCCGAGATACTGGTGCTGTCCGGCTCGCTTCCCCCGGGGATAGCCGAGGACATCTACTACTCAATCGCCAGAGAGGGCAAAGCGCGCGGATCGAAGGTGGTCGTCGACTGCGAAGGCGCGCCGCTCACCAGGGCGCTGGAGGCGGTTCCCTACATGATCAAGCCGAACGAAGTGGAGTTCGCCGAGCTCGCGGGGCGGAAGTTTGACGGCGAGAAGGACATGCTGGAGTTTGCCAGGACGCTCAACGACAAGGGCATAATGCTGGTGGTGATATCCCTGGGGAGAAAGGGCGCGCTGCTGGTGTCCCGGGAGGCGACTCTGCGCGGCACCGTCCCGCAGGTTTCCGACGACGCGGTCGGCGCCGGCGATTCGATGGTCGCCGGCATGGTGATGGGCCTGGTGCAGTCTCTGCCGATAGAGCGGGTCTTTCAGATAGGCCTGGCCTTCTCCGTGTCAGCCGTCATGAACCAGGGGCCCGGCCTCACCGAGCCCGAGACCTTCGCCAAAGCCTTCCCCATGATCAAGGTCGAGAAGATCGAGGGTTGAGCGCGCCGCCAGGCGTGATTGTTATCTTCGACGGCGCCGCTTTGATCGACGCCGATCGTTCCCCCCGCGCCCTCGCTCTGATCCCTAGCCTCCGCCGATAGGGGTCAGCTCGAGTGACAGCCTGTCCAGCACTTCCTTGAGGCTGGCCGTCTCGACGTCGATGTCGTTCATCTGGATGAACTTGCCGAGCAGCCACTGAAGGAACTCCATCTCTGGATTCTCCACTTTTCCACCTCCCCGGTTGGCGTGTCAGCCGAGTTCAACGGTGGCCGGACCAACCCTTCGCGTTTGATATACTTTGGGCGCCGGCACACCAAAGGGGGTCGCGATGGAGTTCATGGGCGGACGCGTGGAGATCATCGAGGGTGACATCACCAGGCTCGAGGTCGACGCCATTGTGAACGCCGCCAACAAGAGCCTCCTGGGGGGCGGAGGTGTGGACGGCGCCATCCACCGCGCCGCGGGGCCGAAGCTGCTCCAAGAGACCAGAACGCTGGGGGGCGCGCAGACGGGTGAGGCCAAGATAACGGCCGCCTACAACCTGCCCGCGAAACACGTGGTCCACACCGTCGGGCCCGTCTGGCACGGCGGCAAGAACAACGAGGACGGGCTGCTCGCCGACTGCTATCGCAACAGCCTGCGTGTCGCTGTCGAGAGCGGCTGCAAGACGGTGGCTTTTCCCGCGATAAGCACGGGCGTCTACTCGTTCCCGCTCCAGCGGGCAACTGACATCGCGCTGGGCGAGATCAAGGCGTTCCTGGAAAAAGACGGCACCATCGACAAGGTCACCTGCTGCTGCTTCGGAAAGCGTGACTACGACACCTACGTCGAGACCGCCGGGCGGGTCTTTGCCTGAGCGGTTGCCCGGGGCTGGGCGGGCGAGGTTGATTTATGTCAGAGGCAAGGGAAGGCTGCGCTGCTAATATTCAGAGATGACGGAGATGAACACGGGGGAGGTCCAGCGATGAGTGACGAGAGGTACAACAAGCTTGCGGAGAAGATCTTCATGGGGGATTCCAGGCGGATCCCGGAGATCTTCGCGGCCATAGCATCGCCGGAGGAGGCCGACGTGCTGCTGGCGTGTCCAGGCACCGCAGCAGAGGTGTCGGCGGCGCTGGGCATCGACGAGGACACCGCTGCTCGGATGCTGGACACACTTTTCCGCAAGGGGCTGGCCTTCAAGAAAAAAACCCCCGACGGCACCGTCTTCCGGATGTGCCGCGACCTGATGCAGTTCCACGACGCCTCGATCCTCTGGCCGGAAGCGCCCAGGTCCTTCCTGGACCTCTGGCAGCAGTTCATGGAGGAGGAGTGGCCGGCCTTCTCCGAGATGGTGGAGAAGATGCTGCCGCGACCGGTCACCCGGGTCATCCCGGTCAGCGAGTCGATGGACTCCAAGCAGCAGATACTGGCCTTCGAGGACGTCCGCGAGATGATCGACGAGGCCGACGTCATAGCCGTCACCAACTGCACCTGCCGCCTCACCGCGCAGAAGTGCGACAGGCCCGTCGAGATCTGCATGCAGCTGGGCAAGGCCGGTTCGTACTCGATAGAGAGAGGGACCGGGCGCCCGGTCGACAAGGAGGAGGCGCTGGCCCTGCTGAAGAAGGCCGAGGAGGCCGGCCTCATCCACGTCACCATGAACCGCGCCAGCGAGACGCACTTCATCTGCAACTGCTGCAACGACTGCTGCATGACTTTCCCGATGCTGATCAACAAACAGCTCAAGATGTGCGACCCATCCCGATACTCCGCCCGCATAGACGCGAGTCTCTGTGACTCGTGCGGAGAATGCCTCGAGCGCTGTTACTTCGGGGCTCTCTCGATGGAGGATTCCTCCTCGGGCGCTTTGATAGATGCCGCCTCCTGCATGGGCTGTGGGCTGTGCCAGGTGGTTTGCCCGACCGGCGCCATAGTCCTCGAGCAGGTCAGGGAAAGCGACTTCATTCCGACTTGATCCCCGGACCCGGTGAGGAGGACGCCTGCGGTGCCTGTTTACGAGTATGAATGCTCTAATTGTGGGGAGAAGACCCAGAGGCTGCAGCGGGTGGGGGAGGATTCGAGCGGGAAGAGATGCCTGACGTGTCGCGACGGGCTGCTGAAGAAGGTCTTCTCGACCTTCGGGACCACCATGGGGAACGCCGGCGCTTGCAGTTCGCCTGAGCGAAGCCGGTTCAGGTGAGGCCCGCCGCAGCTCCGGTCGGAGTAACTAAATAAACGCGACACTGGGGTCACCTGTAAGAAGCC
>PMJJ01000048.1 GCA_003157385.1 Actinomycetota bacterium
AGAAGAGCCGTATGACGGGAGACTGTCACGTACGGTTCTGTGAGAGGGTGGGCCTGAGATTCCCCCGCCCTACTCGGCGTGCCGCGATTTCTGCCGAGGCCACCTTGATGCTATTGAAACTGCGGCATATCGGGTGTATCATCCACTAGACTGATATGTCGTTCCGTTAACTGACAGCTGGTTCAGTCAGGCTGGAAGGGGCAGGCATGGCCCGGGTGGACATCACCGACATCAGGCGCCGCGAGATCCTCGACGCGGCCTACAAGGTCTTCTCGGAGAAGGGTTACCACAACGCCGGGATGAACGACATCGCCCGGGAGACGGGAGTGGGACACGGCACGATCTACCGCTACTTCTCCAGCAAGCTCGAGCTGGTGAACGCCGTCGTGGACGAGCTCATCGAGAAGATCACCGAGGTGGTGGACGCCGAGCCGCCCGCGTCCATCGAAAGCATCGCGGACTACCGCGAGAGCCTGGGGCGCATCGGCGATCGGTTCTACAATCTGCTGGAGGGGAACCCAGAGATCCACCGCTGGCTGTTCTACGAGGCCCTCTCGATCGACGAGACGGTGACCGCGAAGATCAACGCCGCATTCGATGTCTTTGCCGGCTACACCGAGCTGTACCTGCGCAACGGCATCGAGCGGGGCTTCCTGCGGGCGGAAATCCACACCCGCGAGGCGTCGCTCGCCATCAACGCCATGCTGTTCGAGGCGGCCAGAAGGCTTCCGCTGGCCGAGACAGTAAACGAAGACTCCAGGAGAGTATGGTCCGAGACAATCATTGGCCTGGTCCTGGTCGGCGTCACCGCGAAAACGCACTATCACGACGCGTCGGTCCACTGGGCGCCCGAGGAGCTCAAGCAGGGCAAGCGCAAAGGAGGGGGATCGGATGGTAGAGGTTGACGTCTTCTGGTCGTACTCGATCGGGGCAAGCTTCGCGCTGGCGTCGTTCAGGCAGCTTCGCAAGATGCGCAAGGAGAGCGGCGTTGACGGCTCGTACGACCTCAAGGACATGCTCGACGTCAAGAAGATCGCACAAGAGATCGAGAAAGGGGACAGCGCGTTCAACAACGAGTACTTCACCAAGACGCTGCTGTTCCTCTCGCTGCTGTTCGTGCCGTCCGGATCCAACCTGCTCTGGTCGAACCCCAACTGGGAGACGATGCAGGTCGGGAGCTACGAGACCATCCCGGGGTGGCTGGTCGGCGGCTTCACCATCACCAACGTGACGCAGGGGATCCTGGGCTACTGGGGCACCTACAACCTGCTGATGAAGGGCAAGTACGAGAAGGCGGCGTGGCAGACGTTCCTGTCGTACCTGGGGTTCTGGTTCATACTGGTCAACGGGTGGGACAAGACCGGCTACAAGCGCTTCTTCTCCCGCAACCGCGAGGCGTTCGACGACTGGAAGTGGACCAACTTCTTCGGCTGGCTCACCTCCGACGTCGTGCGCATACTGCTCGCCTACGGCGCCCTCTTCATCCCCCTGATGCTCTACTGGGTCTCCAAGTGGCTCATGGAGGGCTACCAGATGGAGGGCCTCGTCGAGGCCGACCAGGACCAGGCGGAGAGGCTCCTGGAGACGGCTAAAGTCGACGGCTACCTGCTGGGTGCGGTGTTCGGAGGTTCGCTGGGCTCGGCCATCCTGGCGCACCTGCTCATCAGGTGGCTTGGCTGGGCGAAGGGCCTGGGAGTGTTCGGCGCGTTCTTCTACGGCGTGATGATGAAGGTCGTTTCGCCCTGGTTCGTGAAGAAGATACTGAAGGTGGAGGCGGTCGAGGGCCCGCCGGTGTCGGAGCTGCCGCAGATCGAGGAGGCCGACCTGGACGTGCTTATCGCGGCGGTGGAAGCATAGAAGGACCTGACGNNACCACTGGTGCCAGGCACCGGTGGTGCATTATGATGTCGCTCATGTTGGTCATGGCTGGAGGGATCAGTTGAAAGCGTTCGCACGGTGGTCGAAGGTAGTACAGGCGCACCCCTGGTGGGTCATCGCCTGCTGCCTGCTGCTGACGGTGGCGTTCGGCTTCGGGCTCTTTTTCCTGACGGGCCACGTGACCTACCAGAGCCTGCTGCCACCGGAGTTCCCCAGCGTCAAGGCGCTCGACGCGCTGCGCGCGAAGTTCGGTGGCATCTCCTACGAGTACGTGCTGGTGCGCGCTCCTGACGTCACAGACAACCGCATCGTGACCTCGCTGATCGGGCTCGAGGGCGCGATGTCCAGGGACCCGAGGTTCAGCGGCGGGCAGGTGCAGCAGCGCAAGAACGCGATAGGCGCCGATGTGCCGGTCATACAGGATTACCTCACCCCGTTCGTGGCGGTGATGGAGAGGGAGATCGCAAAGCGAGGCATCCACATCTCACTGGACACCGTCACCAACGACATGGTCAAGCAGTTCACGGGCAAGGACTACCAGCATCTGGTGCAGCAGGACTACCTCGGCAATCCCCAGGCCGCGGGCCAGGTCGTCGGGCCCTTCATCACCACTGACAGAAAAGCCGCCCTCATCATGGTCAAGGACGGGGCCGGCCTCTCCGAATCGCAGCAGATAAAGCTCGGCACCGACCTCGCGGATTTCTTCAAGGCCCGGTTCAAAGGGACCGGCGCGACCCTGAGCATCTCGGGGGACGCCACCCTCGCCCGCGACTTCAACACCCACATCAGGAACAAGACGATCCTGCTCTTCGTGATCGCCCTCCTCCTGGTCATGGCCACCCTGTTCGTGGCGTTCCGGCGGCTGTCGGACACCTTCCTGCCCCTGGCGGTCATGCTGCTGGCGGTGGTCTGGACATTCGGTATCACCGGATGGGTGGGGATACAGTACTCCGTCGCGGTGATCGCGGTCATGCCCCTGCTGCTGGGGCATGCACTCACCTTCGTCGTGCCGTTCGTGGCGCGGTACTACGAGGAGGCGGAGCGGCTGAAGCGCCTGATCGACTCAGTCGGCAAGTCTCTCACCGCGGTGGGTGTCGCCCTGTTCCTGGCGGCGATCACCAACCTGGTCGGCTTTCTCGTCTTCGGCTTCAGCGTCCTGCCTGCACTGCGCGACTTCGGCATCACCTGCGCCATCGGCAACCTCTTCGTGTTCGTGCTGTCGGTGACGCTGCTGCCCGCGGTCATTGTGCTGCGCGACCGCTCTTTCGAGAAGAAAGCGGCAGAGGGAGACGGGGCGCGCGCGCAGTACTTCGACGGGCTGTCGCTGCGCAAGAGCCACGGCATCTTCACCCGTGCCACCAACCGCACGCTGGACGCGTTCACCAGGATGTCGGTCTCGCACTCGCTGGCGCTGATCATCGTGTTCGCGGTTCTCATCATCGCCGGGTTCACCCAGATACGCGGGCTGACCACCGACTCCGACCTGCGCAAGCTGGTCCCCGCCAGCCTGCCGGGCATGCACGCCAACTTCGAGATGGAGAAGTACTTCGGCGGGCATCAGCAGGACGTGATCATGGTCAAGGGCGACGTGCTCTCGCCGGCCGCGCTGAAGGCCATGAGCGACCTGGAGAGCGGCATCACCGGCGAATCGGCGGCGGGCGGGTCGAAGGACCTTTACTCGCGCTCGGGCACGATGGGCCTGCCCGACGCGCTTACCGCCGCCAATAACGGGAAGCTGCCGGGCACCGCCGCCGAGGCCTCCGGCGCGCTCAAGACGGCCGAGGAGAACGGCGGATACGTGACCGGTGGGCTTCTCAGCGCCGACCACACCGCCGCGCTGGTCACTCTGAACGCGGGGGGCGCGCAGTCGACCGCGGTGGTCGACAGGAAGATCGAGATCCTCAAGGAGAATTGCGCGAAGTACCTGGCGCCGGCGGGCCTGACCTACCAGCTGGGCGGCATAACCCCGCTCACCAAGGACATGACGGTGAAGCTGATCCCGACCGAGACGTTCTCGGCGATACTCTCGCTGGGCCTGTGCGCGTTGGTGCTGGTCATCATCTTCCGCTCGTTCCCCTACGGGCTCATCACCCTCACGGTGGCGCTGGCCGGCGTATCGGCGGAGATAGGTTTCCTCACGCTCATGAACTGGCCGCTGGACATCATGACATCGCTGGTCTCCGCGCTGGTGATAGGCATCGGGGTCAACTTCGGCATCCTGTTCACCTACCGCTATGTCCAGGAGAAACGCGACGGGAACCGCACCGCAGCCGACGCGATAAGCGAGACCATGTCCAACCTGGGAAGGGCCAACGTCATCGCCGCCCTGACCACGGTCGCGGCTTTCATCATCGTGATGTTCTCGGGGATAGTGCCGCTGCGCAGGTTCGGCGGCGTCACCGCGGTCGCAATCGCGGCGTGCCTGATCACTTCTCTTACGCTGATGCCGGCGTTGCTGTACCGGCTCGCAAGGCACGAGGAGGAGCCTGCGGAGGAGAGGCTCACCGAAGCGGAAGCAGCCCCTCAAAACGCCTGAACGCAAAAAGGGCCCGTCCCTTTTTCTCGTCATTCGGGGTGGATCATCACCACGGTCGAGGTGGCGGTCGCCACCAGGTCGCCTTCCTCGTTGGCGATCTTTGCTTCCAGAAAGCCGATGTGACGGCCTCTCCTGATGACGAAACCCTCGCCCTTGATCGTCTCCTTGCCGACGGGCTTCATGTAGTTGATCTTGAGCTCGGCGGTGGTGAACGATTCGCCCTCGCGGAGGGTCGTCGCCATACACGAGCCCATGACCTCGTCGGCGAAGACGGCGAGGAATCCGCCGTGTACGGTTCCGATGGGATTATTGAACCGGTCGTCGGCGATGGTCCAGCTCCACCTGGCGTACCCCTCCTTCAGCTCCTCGGTGACGAACCCCATGGTCGCGTCGCAGTTTGAAGGAAAGACGGTCCTGGTCATGCTGTCCATGTCTGCTGATCTCCTCGCCGGGTTGTGCTTTGTGCTGCACTGCTAGTTTCCGTGACCGAGCCCCCTTTCCTGTCGCGCCGTCGAGCCTCCGCCCCTGAAGCACCCGGCGAAAGTAATGAGGCGGTGCATTTTACACGCGCGGGAAATGGGTCGATAATGTGAGAATAACTTAAGGCCTCAGGGAGGCGACGGTTAACAGGGCCGCCGGAGAAACGAGCGAAATCCGGGCGGCTCGATTGTCACTTATGGATGAGTTCAAAGCGCAAAGCGTCGAAGGTGGCCTCAAGCAGCACAAGCGGCTGTGGCTCTACGTTCTGATCGCGGTGGGCATGAGCGTAGCCGCGATAATCCTTCTCTCCCTCTTCACCATGGACCACAACACCTTCAAGGCCATCTCGCACGTGGAGATCTTCTCCCTGGTCATGGTCACGGTCCTGGTCCTCGGGCGCTGGGCGTGCGAGACGCTGCGGTACAAGCTCATCATCAAGGCCGTCGGCAAGAAGCTGTCGTACGGCAAGACGGCCAAGTCGATCCTCGGCGCCGCCTTCACGGGCGCGGTCACGCCGTACCGCTCCGCCTCGCTGCCGACGCAGGTGTTCTTCCTTACCCGCTACGGCCTCACCGGCGGTGAGGCCACGGCGATCTCGCTGACCGGCGGCGCGATATCGCTCATGGTCATGACCGTCGCGATGCCCATAGTGCTGATCCTGAGCCTATCGAAAATACACGTGAGCCTGGGGATGAGCACGGTCATCATCTGCGTCGCCGTGATCGCCTTTTTCGCCTTCATGGTCGCGGTCTACTCGATGAGGGACCCCGGCCGGGTATCGCGGATCCTCAGGCGTATCACCCCCAGGTTCATGAAGAGGAAGCCGAAGTACGAGCGCTTCGAGGAGAGGCTCACCAAGGGTATGGAGGATTTCTCCAGGAGCCTGCGCACACTGGCCAAGGCGCGCAAGAGCCTGCTGGTCGCGATACTGCTGCTGACCATCGTGTTCTGGTTCGCCGGCGCCTTCGTCGCCTCGTGGATACTGCGCGGGCTGGGATATCCGCAATACTTCTGGAAGGCCCTTCTGGGCCAGATGCTGGTGACCAGCATCCTGCCCTTCACCCCGGTGCCCGGCGAGAGCGGCGTTGCCGAGGTCGCCTTCGCGGGCGTGTTCAGCATGTTCATAGCCAAGAACACCCTCGCGCTGGTGACTATGACCTGGCGGTTCTTCATGCTCTACCTGCCGATGATCGGTCTGGGCATCGCGTTCGTGCTCGCGGCGAACGACGCCCGCCAGATCGGAGCGGAGCGGGCAGGCGAGGAGGAGGAGGAAGTCGTCCTGCCGGTCGAGCCCGCGGTCGAACCCGTTCCCGAGTGACGGAGGAGGAGCCGTGACCGGCTCCTCCCGAGGGACCCTCCGTCGAGGACACATCGACCGAGGATACCACGTTGCGTTTGTTGCTTACTTCGGGGTTCCTGCCGGCAGCGCCGCTACCATAACGAACTGCCCGTTCTGGACTTGCAGCATCACCGCTCCCCTTACCGGGTCCCTCGAGTCGGCGGTGAATGACATGTCGCCCGTGACCCCCTTGAACGCGCGCATTTGCAGCATCGAATCGTCCAGCGCCTGGCGGTCGAGCTTGCCCGCCCCCTCCAGCCCTTTCTTGATGAGCCCCACCGAGTCATACGCCAGGGCGGCGACGTCATCGGGCGTGGACTTGTAACGCGTCAGGTAGGATGCGACGAACGCCTGCGTGACCTCCGCCGGCGATTGCGGCGAGTACATGTTGAATACGCAGGAGCCCTCGATCGAGAACGCCGCGGAGTCGATGATGTCGGGGCTGCTCCAGGCGTTGCTGCCGATCACCTGCGCGGTCACCCCACCGGCCCGCGCTTGCTTGAGGGTCGTGGGAACGTCGTTGTAGTAGGCCGGGACGAACAGTACGTCGGCGCCGGAGGCCGCTATCTTCGACATTTGCGGGCTCATGTCTTTGGTGCCGGGCTTGAAACTCTGGTAGGCAACCACACGCCCGCCCGCCCTCTCGAAGCTCTTCCTGAAATCCTGCGCCTGGATCTTGAGCACCTCGGCCGTGGAGTCGTACAGGACCGCCGCGGCCTTCGAGCCGAGCTTCGCGGTGGCGAAGGCGGCGACCTGCCTGCCTTCATAGGGGGCGGTGACGCACGCGCGCCAGACGTACTTCCTGGGCTTGCCCGACGCGTCCAGCGTGATGCCGGGGCTGGTGGACCATGGGGTCACCAGGACCACCCCCGCATTCTCCGCGGTGTCTGCCGCCGGGACGGCCGTGCTTGTCGCGTCAGGCCCTACGATGGCCACCACGCCCTCGTCGATGAGGCTGGAAGCCATCTTCGCCGCCTCCTGCGGGCTGTTGCCGCAGTCGCGCACGACCAGCTCGACCGGATAGTCCTTGCCCCCGACCGTTATACCGCCAGCGTCGTTGATGTCGCCGGCGGCGAGCCGGGCGCCGTCGCGGCAGGAGTCGCCGACTTCGGGGATGCTCCCGGTGAGCTCCGCGATCACTCCGATCTTGACGGTGGTGGGCGCGCCACAGCCGCCCACGCACAGGCTCCCCACCAGGAGGGCGCCGGCCGCCAGGATCGTAAGGCATTTTCTCATCGCGAATCCTCCATCAACGGGAAGCTGCGGGCTCACGGCGCCAATGTTATCACGAGGCCTGCCGGCGGCTTCTGATAAAATCGTCATAAGGAGGGGTTAGATGTTCTGCCAGCAATGCGGCGCGGTAGTGGCGGAAGGCCAGACCTTCTGCGACGACTGCAACAAGAAGTTGTTCGAACAGAGCCGCCAGGGGTCGCCCGGCGACGTCTTCGCCGAGGCCCCGCCACCGGCAACCCCATCGTCACACGTCTCCCGGTACCTGGAAGGGCACTCGACCGTCGTGCAGGGCGGCCGCGCCACCGGTTACCAGCCGGCGGTGCGGGGGGCGCGAAGTCAGGCCGTGGCTACGGGCCTCTCGTGGGCCACGCTCGCGCTGGGTCTCCTGGTCATCGGCGCGACCTTCCTCCCCTGGGTGAGCAGCTCCGAGTTCGTGGTCGGCGGCAACCCCACCGGGTGGACGTTCCTGGCACGAGGTGGGAGCGTGGCGGGGGGCAGCTTCGTCTGGATCAAGGGCGACGGTATCTTTTACTTCAGCGGGCTCTGGGCGCTGCTGGCGGGCGTCGCGATGATCGCCGGCGCGGTCCTCCTGTTGCTCGGCTGGCGACAGGGACGCTGGGTCGCCGGAGTCGGCGGTGTCATCGGCCTGGGTGCGGCCACGGTCAACGTCATCATGACTTTCAAGCTCGAGAGCGGGATAGGAGTGGGGGTCTGGCTTTTCCTGTTGTTCTCCCTCGCCGCGGTCCTGACCTCGGAGTTCGCCGGCAGGTATTCGGATTAGCCCTCTGATGCTCCGCTGAGATCCTTCGCGCCCGTCACACTCCTCATCTTGCCCGCTCTACTTAGACAGGGTCAGCGCGTCCTTCGGAGAAATAGACGGCTGTAAAAAACGATTCTCGTGAAAGGGCACTGACCATGGAAATGAACGAGGGACCCGGGATGCCTCCGACGCAGCCGCCTGCGCCGCAGGGACCGACAACACCCCCGCCCCGGCAGCCGGCACCGCCGCCGCCCCGGGGACGCGGGAGGAACATGATGACGGCGATAGCCGCCGGCCTGATCGGCGCGCTGGTGATACTGCTGGTGATGCCGGCCGTCTTCGGCGTCAATCCCTACGACCTGGTGAGGGGCAAGGTGAAGAAGGTCGAGACCAACGAGGAGGTCAGCCTGCCCAAGCAGGTCACCAACGTGGTCAGCCCGACGGGGGGCACGGCAGACGTGTCAGGGATCGCACGGGCTGTGATCCCAGCCATAGTCAACATAAACGTGCGCCTGACGGCCGCCGCGTCGTCGGCCGCCCAGGGCGCCACTGAGGGGATCGGCTCCGGGATGATCTACACCTCGGACGGAAACATCGTCACCAACAACCACGTGGTCGAAGGGGCGCAGAGCATAACGGTCACCCTCGCCGATGGGCAGAACTACCCGGCGACCAAGGTCGGCACCGATGCCGAGTTCGACGTGGCGGTCATCAAGATCAACAAGACCGGCCTGCCGGTGCTCAGCTTTGGGGACTCCGGCAACCTGGCCGTGGGGCAGCTCGTCGTCGCGGTGGGAAGCCCGCTCGGTTTCGAGCAGACGGTGACCTCCGGCATCATCAGCGCGCTGCACCGGAACGTACCCGAGGGCAACCCCAACTCTCCAAACACCGTCGTCCTCACCGACATGATACAGACCGACGCGCCCATCAACCCGGGGAACAGCGGCGGCGCGCTGTGCGACTCGGGGGCGAACGCGATCGGCATGAACACTCTCATCGCCAGCCAGTCGGGCGGCTCGGTCGGGATCGGCTTCGCCTCGCCCATCAATGTGGTGAAGCACGTCGCGGACGACATCATTGCCGGGCGTCCGGTGGACCACCCCTACATCGGGGTGACCGGTCAGACGGTCGACCCCGCGGTGGCCAGCCAGTTCAAGCTGCCGGTCAACAACGGTGGGTACATAACTGATGTGACCCCCGGCGGGCCCGCGGAAAAGGCGGGCATCAAATCCGGCGACATCATTGTCGCCGTGAACGGCAAGCCTATCGCGACGATGGAAGACCTGTTCGGTGTGGTGCGCGTCCAGCCGATCGGGACGCCACTGACGATCGACTACTTCTCGGGGTCCCAGAAGAAGACCGCCACCGTCACGGTCGCGAACAAGCCCGCAAACGCCTCGGGTCAGTGAGCCGGCTCAGTCGATCTTGACCAGCGAGTACTCTCGGCTGCCGAGCCCGATGCTCTCGGCGTAGGCGAGGCCGGCCTGCCAGCTGGTCTCGCGGTGCACCGCGCCGAACTTGTCGTCCCCGCGTGTAAGGCCGCTGTCCTCGAGGATGGTCCCGGGCGCAAGCGGAGCCTCGTTCACCATGTCCACGCATGCCTGGTCCAGCGCCACGGGGTCGCGGGACGCGGCGATGCCGATGTCGGCGACCAGCGCCTTGTCGTTGTAGCCCCAGCAGTCGCAGAAAGGCGACACGTCCATGATGAAGCTCGCGTGCAGGCTGGGCTTGTCCTTCACCGCCGCGAGGGCGTACTCGGCTATCTTCTCGGCGGCCACCGACGCCGATTCGTCCAGCACCGCCTTCACCGCGCCATACTGGCACATCGCTATGCACTGCCCGCATCCGATGCAGCGGTCGTAGGCGATCATCGCCTGCTTCTCCGCGTTCCAGAGGATCGCCTCCTGTGGGCAGGACTCCTTGCACAATCCACAGGCGACGCACTTGTCCTGCTGGATCACCGGCTTGGAGGTGGAGTGCATGAAGAGCTTGCCGCCCCTGGCCGCGCAGCCCATCCCCAGGTTCTTTATCGCCCCGCCGATGCCCGTGAGCTCGTGGCCCTTGAAGTGGCTGAGCGTCACCAGGGAGTCGGCGTCGGCCACGGCGGCGGCGATCTTCGCCGTGTCGGTGTGCTTGCAGCCCACTTCGACCTCCCTGTACTCCATCCCGCGGAGCCCGTCGGCGATGATGACCTCGCAGCCGGCGCTCAGCCGGTTGAAGCCGTTGGCCGAGGCCGAGGCAAGGTGGTCGACGGCGTTGGACCGCCCGCCCGTATAGAGCGTGTTGGTGTCGGTCAGGAACGGCCTGCCACCGGCCTCCCTTACCATCGAGATGACGCGCGCCGCGTAGTTGGGCCGGATGAAAGCCAGGTTGCCCGGCTCCCCGAAGTGCATCTTCACCGCGACGAACTTGCGCTCCAGGTCCATCTGCTCAAAGCCGGCCGCCTTCAGCAGGGCCGCCATCTTCCAGACCAGGTTTCTGGTCTGGCGCGTGCGCATGTTGGTAAAGAAGACCTCCGCGGTGTCCATCTCTTCCCCTTTGATAGTCCTGTGGCTCGACTACAGGATGTTTTCCCGCCTCTCGAAATCCTTGATACGGCCCCTGAAGAACATGACGATGACGAACAGTATCACCACGACGGCCCACGCCCAGCGGTATGAAGGCCAGCCACCACGTCCCCGAGAACACCAGCAGGATGAACAGGGGTACCCCCGTTTACTTGACCGTGACGTTGAAGGTCACGACCTGCGCGGGGGCGGCGCCCTTCTCGAAGGGCCTGCTGTAGGCCATCACGATCCTGGTGGCGCCGGGTCCGACGGCCTGGAAGGTCCACTGTTCTATCCCGCCCGCGCCGACCTTGCCGCTGCTGGCGCTGACGATGTAGGTCGACTTGATCTTCTTGACGACCTTGGCGTCAAGCGACGTGGAGATCCCCCACTGGAAGCCCGTCGTCTTGTTCGAGTTCAGCTGGATTATGAACTGCTCGCCGCTGCTTGCGGTGATGCTGGTGTTGGAGGTCCCGTAGATCTTGGTCCCACCACCACCACCACTACTACTACAGCCCGCCAGGAACGCGAGGCCTACCGCCATCAGTACCATGCCCATGCCCAGGAATCGCTTCATTGTGCCCCTCCGATGTGAGTTTGCGCCTGTTAGACGGGCCATGGCCCGATAATGTTCGAGCCGGCCAGCTGGCTCAGCCCAGGCTGCAGGTCATCCGGCCCCTGGTCTCCTTGCCGACGGCGACGAAGCCCGTGCTCCGCATCCCGATGGAGATGAACCCGGCCGCGCGGAGCAGGCCGAGGCTGACCGCTCCCACCGATATGACGCCAAGAGACAGGAACCCCGAGCTGAGGAAGCCGACGGAGATGAACCCGCTCGATATCAGGCCGACGCTGGCGCCGCCCGAGGCCACCAGTGCCACTCGAACTCCCTTGCCCGAGCTCGCCACGGGGATGCCGTGCCAGCGGAACACCTTGCCGTGACTGTCCTCATTGACCATCGTGTATCCTTTGCTCCGCGCGCCGTCAGGCGCTCTCAACCGGCAGGAGTATCTCGGTGATGTACTCTGAGGGGTCGTCGACCTGCCCCACGCCCACCACGTAGACCTCCCTGGCCGGGCCCACGATCCGGTAGCCGTGCTCGGAGAGCCGGGCCTTCAGCTGGTCATAGGTGGTGCCGAAGTCCTCATACGCGCCCATATGAAACGCGGACAGGAAACGGCCGCCGGCCAGCTCGTAGGACGCGATGTCATCGGTCGGGTTCACCACCACGGGCGTGGGGACGCACACCTCCACGTCGAACCCGTCGGGGCCCGGCTCAGAGTGATAGAGAGCGAACGGGGGTCCGATGGGGGCCTCTCCCATCGCCGCCATGTAGGGGAAGAGCTTCGAGAAAGAGATCCCGAAGAAGTCGCCCAACTGCTCGGCGGGCACCTTCTCGCGGATGGTAAGGACCGGTTGCGGTGGAAGTTCCTTGATCTGTATCCCCTCAGCCATGGCTCCTCCTTTGTTAGCGCTCCCCCAACATACAACGCGCCGCGACCGGTGTCCACCGCGCACGCCCGCGTCCATCCGTCACCGGCGCCGTATTCCCTCATTCATTCCCGCCCCCATCATTTGATAGTATCTGGACGTCGAAGCAAGAGATCGATCGGGAGACACGATGGACGAGGAAGCCGGCGAGGAGAAAGCCGAGCACGGGCGATCCTGGGCTCTTTTCATGCGGGTAGAGCATAACTGGATCGAGATCGCCGCCGCGGCCCTGATGGCGCTCGCCACCATGATGTCCGCCTTCAGTGCCTACCAGTCCGCCCAGTGGCACGCCAAGGCCGAGGAGCACTACAGCAGGTCTGACCAGGCGCTCATCCAGGCTTCGGATCTGAACGACACTGCCAACCAGCAGGTGGCGATAGACGCCGCGATGATGGCGCAGTACACCAACGCCGTGGTCTCGGGCAACACAGTGCTCGCCAACCTCTACAGGGACCAGGCGTTCAGCAAAGAGTTAGAGGCGGCCGTGACGGCCTGGGAAGCCGACAAGGTCGCCAACAAGCCGAACACGCCCCGCAACCCCTTCCAGATGCCCCAGTACAAGCCAAGGCCGCGCGTGCAGAGCGAGAAGGTGCGGGCCTTCGCGGTGGTACAGTCGCGCCGGGGCAAGACGGCGCTCGACCACTCGAACAGCTACCTGCTCCTCACGGTGCTGTTCGCGTCGGTCCTGTTCTTCGCCGGAATCGCCACCAAGTTCGAGGCCAGGGGGGTCAAGCTCGGGGTGATGGGAATGGGCGGACTGCTGTTCCTGGTCTCGGTCGTGCTGCTGGCCGTCCAGCCTTAGCGGCCTTCAGCGCGTGGTGAACTTCCTGCGGTGCCGCTTGGCGCCGATGATGATGATGGACTTTCGCATGACTCCTCCGGGCGTTCTAGTCGGCGGCCACCGACGTCATCCATTCAGCCAGCGTCGGGTAGACCTCCCGCTCGGCGTATCGCCCCATCAGCATGTCCGTGTGGCCGTAGCCCGCCAGCAGCATGAACTTCTTCTCGCTGCTCGCGACCGCGTCGAAGCCGAACTGTTTTATCGAACCCGAGTGGAAGAAGTCTTTCTCGGCGGCGATGAAAAACATCGGGCTGGAGATCAGGCCCATGCCGGCGGTGTAGTCGTATGGCTGGTGCGTCGCGCCCTCGGGCAGGTGCTCCAGGAAGTGCTCACTCGCAATAGCCTGGTTGAGCTGCGTGTTCATCGCGTTGGAGACGTCGCCGGTGCCNNCGCGGGTGCCGGGCAAGTTTCTCCACTGCCGCCGTCGTCGACTTGTGAGGCAGGCTCTCCTTCTTTCGCATGTTCGCGACTATGGCCTCCAGCGCGGCGGCCCCCGCGGCGGAGCGCAGCACCTTCTTCACCGGTGAGCCCTCCGGGTGCCACATCGCCGGCGGCGAGCCCATAGTGATCCCGCCGGCCAGCTGGTCGCGGCGGCGCTCCACAAGGGCGGAGTCGGAGACGACCTTGCCGTTTTCGAAGGCCGCGCCCTGAAGGAACATGTAGAGCACCTTGCCGCCCATGCTGTGGCCGATATAGAAGACCGGTTTGCCGGTGGCGTCCGCGACGCCGTCGACCAGCGCCGGGGCGTCCAGGATAGCCAGGTTGTCGATGGAGTGGCTCCAGTTGGCGCACTCGCTCAGGTAGGGCTCGCGGCCGCAGCCCCGGAACGAGGACACCCACACGTCGAAGCCCCCCCGCGCCAGGTAGACCGCCAGGTTGCGCCCCTGGCGGGGCAGGTCGAAGGTGAAGCCCGTGCCGCTGAACCCGTGGCACATCAGCACCGGCGTCCCGCCCGGATTGGCGTAGCGCTTGAGCCGCAGCTTCAGGCCGTCGGCGGTCTCGAACTCGCGCAGCTCGACCGCCAGGCCCTCCGCCACGTCCTGCTCCTGGCCGGGAAGAGGCGTGTCGAGGCCCATCTTGATGCCGAAGCCGTAGAGGCCGAGCGCGGCAAGCGCGGAAAGGGTGCCGGTGAATCTGCCCATGGATGTCTCTCCTTCATCGCGCTACAGATGCGGAGCGTATGCTGCGGGTCAATGATAAGGCACTTGAGCCGTCATGAGAATGTCGGGCCGGCGCTGTCTCGCGATACAATATGATGGCAGGCTAGCGACAGAAAGGTCCGGCATGGCGGATGGCTTTTTCGAGGTGCCCTCCGAGACCGTCCTCACCTCGGAGGGCCCGGTCGAGCTGCCCATGCTGTTCTACGACGTGTCGGTCAGGCAGCTCAACTTCCTGGTGGACTATCGCGCCGCGCTCTCCAGGCTCGAGGGGACCGGGCTGGCCCCCTGCCGCTTCCGCGGCCATGCGCTGGCGAGCCTCATCCTCTACAACTACCGGGACGTCTCGATCGGCCCCTACGACGAGGTGACCATCGTGCTCCTGGCCTACCCGCTTGCTGGCCGGGACCCGAAACCGTACTGGCCCAACCTGATCAAGCGGGACGGATATCGCTGGGCCATCGGCGCATACGTGCTGGAGATGCCGGTGACCATACCGGCCGCCCGCGCCGCGGGGCGCGAGATCTGGGGCTATCCCAAGTACCTGACCGACGTTCCTCTCGAGATCTCCGACAGGGCTTTCTCCTACAGGGTCATGGACGGGCCGGGAGGCGAGGAGGTGCTGTCGGTCGAGTGCACGCCTTGGCCGGGCCTCACTATGAGGGCCGGCGACCTGGTCACTCTCTCCAATCACGAGGACGCGATCATGAGGACGGTGGTGGAGGTGGACGCGGCCTACAGGAACTCCACCTGCCGGAGGCTTCGCATCACGGCCTCCTCGTCGGACCACCGGTTCGCGTGCACCGTACGAGACCTGGGGCTTGACCGAACGCGGCCGTTCCTGGTCCAGAGCACCGATTCTTTCCGCTCCAGGCTCAACCGCGGCTGGCCCGTCGCAGGCCAGCGAACGACGACGCCGCCCTATCCGGTTGAAGGTGAGGCGCCGGCCCGCTGGCCCGGGGGCGTCCGGGGCCTCTAGAGAGTCTTGCCGAACAGGAAGCCCAACTGCTTGAAGCCCTGCGTCTTGTAGAACTCGTGCGCTCCCGTCCTCTGGAATCCCGAGTCGAGCTCGATCGCCACGCAGCCGCGGTCGGAGGCGGCGCCGGCGGCCGTCTCCAGCAGGGAGGCCCCCACGCCCGTCTTCCTGTAGCCTTCCCTCACGATCAGGATGTCCACGTAGGCGGTCATCCCCGCGAACAGGAGAGAGTTCTTGATGTTCATGGCGCAGAAGCCGATGAGCTTTTCGTCCTCCATCGCGCAGAAGGATGCTTCCGTGCCGACCTCCAGCGAGGCGTTGAAGACCTTCTGGAGCCTGCTGCCGTCCAGGTTGGTCTCGGGCCACAGATGCTGGAGCAATTCGAGCACCTGCTCGAAGTCCTCCTCGCGGCAATCGCGTATCTCGGCAGCCATTTTTAATCTCCTCAATAATGCGCCTCCGGCCACTTCGCCGGCGCGCCGTGTCGTCTCCGAAAAGGATGATACAACCGTGCGGCTGCGTGCTCAAGCGTTGCTTGCTCGGCCTGCCGCCGCCGGCGTCGTTGTATCATTGGCGCAGTCACGATGGCGTAGGAGGAAGATGGAACCGGTCATCCGTGCCGCGTCGGCCGCAGACGCTGGAGCAATCGCATACGCCGCTTACCTTGCTGGGCAGGGCCACTGCCGCGCGTCCACCTACGACCTCATGATACCGGGTGGGCGGCCCGGGCCCACCGCCGAGAGGATCTATCTGATCAAGCGCCTGGTCGAGGCCGAGACCGTCTGCTGGCTCCACTACTCACACTACCGCGTCGCGGTCCTCGACGGGAGCGTGGCCGCGTCCATCGGCGCCTTCCGCGCTGAGGACTCCGGGAACATCGATCTCATCAAGGCGCTGAGGGAGACCGGGTGGACCGACGAAGAGATCGCGCGGATGTCCACCGAGGTCCGGGTGTATGCCAGGGTGGAGCCACCGGTCCCCCGCGACGCGTGGATGATCGAGAACGCCGCGGTGCTGCCGGGGTTCCGCCGCATGGGGCTCATGACGGCACTGCTGGAGGCGGTCGTCGATGAGGGTCGCCGGACGGGCTTGAAGACCGCGCTGCTGGCCTGTCACATGGGCAACGAGGCCGCGCGGCGGCTGTACGAGCGGGCCGGTTTCGTCATCACCGCCGAGAGGACGGACACCGAGTTCGAGACCGTCTTCGGGTGCCCCGGGATGTGGCAGATGACGCTCGAGCTTCAGGGACCGACCCGGTAGACTCAGGCTGCGCGGCCGGAATCCATCAGACCGGTCATGCGGTTCTCGCTGGTCCTCCAGCCGGACAGCCTCCAGGCCACCTCCATCAGGATTATCCCCGCCACGGAGATCGCGACGGTCTGGATGATGATGGTCCACTGGGGTATGTCGAGGGCGAAGAAGTCACGCAGGTACGGCACAGTGAGGATGATCAACAGGCCGAGCAGCATGGCCGCGACCAGACCTTCCTTCCACCAGGTCCAGGGCTTGCAGAGGACCCCCAGTATCCACAGGCCCAGCACCACCAGCACCAGCGTCGCGGTGGTGCGCGACTCGGCGATGGCGATCCAGGGGTAGATGTGGGAGAGCGCGGCGGCGCTGAACGCGGCCAGGGCCGCAACGATCCCGGCGGGGATGGTGAACCGCATGACCCGTTTGACGAACCCCGGCCGGTAACGCGCCGTGTTCGGCGCGAACGAGAGCACGAACGCGGGGGCGCCGATGGTCAGGCCGCTCACCAGCGTGAGGTGGCGCGGGAGGAAGATGAAGGCCCAGCCCGCGAGGCCTATGGCGATCGAGAGCAGCGTCGCGTACACGGTCTTGGTGAGGAACAGGTTCGCCACGCGCTCCATGTTGCCTATCACCCTGCGGCCTTCGCCCACCACCGCCGGCAGCGTCTCGAAGCGGCCGTCCAGCAGCACCAGCTGAGCCACGGCCCTGGAGGCCGGCGAGCCGGTCCCCATGGCGATGCCGATGTCCGCTTTCTTCAGCGCCAGCACGTCGTTCACGCCATCGCCGGTCATGGCGACCACGTGGCCCCTGCTCTGCAGAGCCGCGACCATCGCCTCTTTCTGGTTGGGCTTCACGCGCCCGAAGACCGTGGAGGTCTCCAGCACCGCGGCGAGATCTTCCTGGTCGTCCGGGAGCGTGCGCGCGTCCACCGGCTGGCCCACGTCTATCACGCCGGCCGTCCTGGCTACCGCGCCGACCGTAACGGGGTTGTCGCCCGAGATCACCTTGATGGTGACACCCTGCTCGTAGAAGTAGGCAAGGGTCTCCGGCGCGTCGCCGCGCACGCGCTCCTCGAAGACCACTATGGACGCCGGGTCCAACGCGGGCAGGGTCTCTTCGGTGATGTCGCGCTCGGCGCGGGCCAGCAGCAGCACCCGCAGGCCGGTGCCAGCAAGCTGCGAGACTTGATCGCCCAGTTCCTCGTGTGAGCCGATCTCATCCATCATGACCTCAGGCGCGCCGAGCACCCAGGTCCCGTTGTCCCCGAACGACTCCGAGCTCCACTTCCTCACCGACGAGAAAGGCACCCGGCCGGTTATCTCCCAGCCTTCAGGCGCCTCGAACGCCTCGGAGATCGCCTCCAGCGTGCTGCTCTTGGAGGCGGCGTCCATGCCGAAGCCGCCAAGGACCTGCTCAAGCTCCGCCTCGTCGTGGGCGCTTACCGCGACGGGGACCATCCTGTTGAACGCGAGCTTTCCCTCCGTGAGGGTCCCGGTCTTGTCCAGGCAGACCACGTCGACGCGGGCGAGTCCCTCAACCGCGGGCAGCTCCTGCACCAGCACGTTCTTGCGGCCGAGCACCACCACGCTCACGGCGAACGCCACGCTGGTCAGCAGCACCAGTCCCTCGGGGACCATCCCGACCAGCCCCGCCACCGTCCCGGTCGCCGCGCGATGGAAGGTCCCGAAGACCTTCAGCTGGCTCACCAGCAGCAGGATGCCCACCGGCAGCATGACCCAGGTGATGTAGCGGAGGATCATGTTGATGCTGTCGCGCAGCTCGGAGGAGACCAGCTGGAACTGGCGGGCCTCCGACGCCAGCTTGCGGGCGTAGGCGTCGGCCCCGACCTTCTGGGCCCTGAAGCTGCCTGTGCCCGCGACGATGAAGCTCCCGGACTTGACCTCGTCGCCCGGCTTCTTCACCACCGGGACCGACTCGCCCGTCAGCAGCGACTCGTCGACCTCCAGCCCCTGCGCCTCGAGCACGGCGCCGTCCGCCACCACCTGCTCGCCGGTGGACAGCAGCACCACGTCGTCGACGACCACTTTGCCGAGCGCTATCTCCTCCTCGCGGCCGTCGCGGACCACCCGCGTCTTGGCCTCGCTGATCAGGGTAAGCCTGTCCAGCGTCCACTTCGCGCGCACCTCCTGCACGATGCCGATGAGCGTGTTGACCACGAGCACCGCGCCGAAGAGGGCGTCGCGGGGGGAGCCGAAAATGAGGATCACCACGAACAGGGAGCCGAGGATCGCGTTGAACCTGGTGAAAACGTTTCCCCTGATGATGTCGGTGTAGTTGCGGCTCGACTTCTGCTGGACCGCGTTGGTCTCGCCGCGGGCTTCTCGCTCGGCAACCTCGGCCGCGGTCAGGCCCCTGGTGCCCCCGGGCGCTTCGTCTCGCGCGTAGATCTGGGTCGAAACCGGCAAGCGCCCTCCCATGGAGAAATGGAAACGTCGCGATTCTACGTTGTTAGGTTAGCAGCGGGCGTGACCAAAACGCAAAACGGGGACAGCCCCCATTTTGCACCATGGTGCGTCTTGAGCGGTCGCCGGCCCGGGCCTCTTGATATACTTTCAGCTACCACTTCCGACGAAAGGAAACGACATGGCACCGGACCTCGAGCTTTCGGACGAGCAGCGAAGGAAGGCGGAGGCGGACAACCAGAAAGCGCTGGAGCGCGAGGGACTGAAGCCCGGCGTGGTCGAGCAGTGGGAGGACTCCTACCGGACGTCCGGACGGCCCGACGCCTTCGAGTGGTGGTACTTCGACGCGAAGTTCGAAAGCGGGTGGACGGCGGTGGTCGTCTTCAGCACCAAGCCCATGACCAAGCCCGGCGCGCCGCTGAAACCCTCCGCCCAGATGATAATCCACGACCCCGGTGGCAAGCGAATGAGGCTCGGCGCCGCCATGGGGCCTGACGATCTCGAGGCTTCCACCGATTCCTGCGAGGTGCGAATCGGTCCCAGCCACGTCAAAGGTGACCTGAGCACCTACGTGCTGCACGCCGAGGGCGAGGGTGCCGCGCTCGACCTGACCTTCGAGCGAGGCGCGCCGTCGTGGAGGCCGGGCGCCGGCATGAGCTACTTCGACAAGAAGAAGGATAAGTATCTCGGCTGGGTGGTGCCCATCCCCTACGGCACGGTCAGCGGGACCATCACCGTCGACGGCAAGGCGCACGAGGTCAAGGGCACCGGCTACCACGACCACAACTGGGGCAACATCAGCCCGGGGCTGGGGATCGACCACTGGTACTGGGGCAGGGCCCACGTAGGAGAGTTCAGCATGATCTTCGTAGAGATCGTGACCGCGAAGGTGCCCGGCATGGGGAGCCTGAAGGTCCCCTCCTTCTACCTGGCCAGGGGCGAGGAGATCATCACCGACGACGCCATGCCCATGAGCCTGGTGACCAGGGACTACGTCGACGGGCCCGGCGGCAGGCCGTACCCCAGGGTGCTCGACTGGCAGTGGCACACGCCCGACGGTGACATCGAGTTCAGTATCACCAACCCGTCGCTGATTGAGACTATCAACGTCCTCGAGGACATGCCCAGGTGGGAGCAGGCGCTGATCCACCTGTTCGCCAAGCCCCTCTATTACGACTTCAACGCCGACATCGCATTCAAGATCGACTACGCCGGGATCAAGGCCGAGGTCGAGGGCTCGGCGCTCTACGAGATCATGATGCTGAGGTGATGGCATGAAGACGGTGACAGTGCCCAACCTGCTCTGGTACGGCAACGAGCCGCGCACGCTGGAGTTCCCAAAGCGATGGGACGTGAGCGTGCTGGAGCCGCCGGGCTTCTCCAAGCCGGCGCTGGACGACGCCGGCATCCTCGAGGCACTCTCCTCGCCCATCGGCTCGCCGACCCTGGCCGAGCTGGCGGCCGGGGCCAGCGAGGTTGCCATACTGTTCGATGACATCACCCGGCCCACCCCGGTCTCGCGGCTGCTGCCGCACGTATTGGGGCCGATCCACGACGCGGGTATACCTCGCGGGAACGTGCGGTTCATCCCGGCGCTGGGGATGCACGGCGCGATGAACAACCTCGACTTCCGCAAGAAGCTGGGCGACGAAGTGGTGCGCGACTACGCCATCTTCAACCACAACCCCTACGAGAACTGCGTCGATGTAGGGGTGAGCCCTTCAGGCGTGCCCATCCAGCTGAACCGCGAGTTCATGGCCTGCGACCTCAAGATCGGGATCGGGTGCATAACCCCCCACGTCCACGTCGGCTTCGGCGGGGGCGGGAAGATGATCATGCCGGGCATCGCCTCCTTCGAGACCATCAAGGCGTTCCACATGGAAGTGCCCGCGCGGGATTTCACCTCCCTGGGGCTCGGGAGGATCGAGGGGAACGTGATGCACGCGGAGGTCACCGACGTCTGCAGGATGTCGGGGCTGCAGTTCAAGGCCGACGCGCTCATAAACGACCGCGGCCAGATTACCGAGGTGTTCGCCGGCGACCCCATTGAAGCGCATCGCGCCGGGGTCGCGGTGGCGAAGGATCACTACGGGACGCCTCCGTCGACCGGCAACGACATCGTGGTGGTCAACGCGTATGCGAAGTACAACGAGATGGCCATCTGCATGATGATGGCGCTGGGGTGCGTGAACTTCGCGCCGGCGGGAACGGTCGTCCTCATCGTGGACGCCCCCGAGGGGCAGGTCTGCCACTACCTTCTCAACCGCTTCGGCAAGGAGTACGGCGGCGCCGGCTACATACCGCGCGCCGAGCCGCCGGGCGGCATCAACGGCATCGTCTGCACCGCCTATCCCAGCCGGACGATGTGCGACTGGTTCGTCTCGGCCGAGAGCGTGACCGTGACGGGCGACTGGCCGGCGACGCTGCCACTGCTGGAGGAGCGCTACCCGCAGGGAGCCTCGGTGGCGGTGATCCCCGATGGGACCATGCAGTACTTCAGAGAGGCCTGAGATGGAGCAGGACGTCATCATCATCAACGAGGCGGATAACGTGGCCGTCGCCAGGCGCGACATCCCGGCGGGGGAAGAGGTGGCTCTGCCGACGGGAGGGTCACTCACCACCGCCGCCGACATCCCCAGGGGGCACAAGGTGGCGCTGGTGGCGATCGCGGAGGGGGGGCGCGTGATCAAGTACGGTGAGTGCATCGGGGTGGCTGGCGCCGACATCGGACCGGGCGACTGGGTCCACACCCACAACATCGAGGCGGCGGATAAGCCATGAGGTCCTTCAAGGGGTACCCGCGGCCCGACGGCAAGGTGGGCGCCAGAAACCACGTCGTGGTCATGCCCACGGTCTCCTGCGCGAACGGCGTCGCCGGCGCCATCGCACGGCAGGTCGAGGGCGTCGTGCCTCTGTACCACGGCCACGGCTGCGGCAGGGGAGGGCGCGACCTCGAGCTGCACTTCCGCGCGCTGGCGGGCCTGCTGGCCAACCCCAACGTCGCGGCGGCCCTTCTCGTGGGGCTCGGCTGCGAGGTGGTGAAGGCGCGGTTCCTGGCCGACATGGCGGAGGCGGGCGGCAAACCGGTCGAGCACTTCGAGATCCAGGAGGTGGGTGGGTCGCGCCGCGCCGCGCAGAAGGGCGCGGCAATCGCGAGGTCGCTGCTGGAGACGGCGAGCGCGTGCGAGCGGGTCGAGGCCTCCCCGCAGGATCTGCTGCTGGGCCTGAAGTGCGGGGGCTCGGACTCGCTGTCGGGTGTCACGGCTAACCCGCTGGTGGGCGAGGTAGCCGACAGGGTCGTGGCGGCGGGCGGGACCACGGTGCTCACCGAGAGCACCGAGATGATCGGTACCAGCCACATCCTCGAGCGCCGTGCGAGCGACCCGGAGGTGGCCGCCCGCGTGAAAGAGATGATAGAGGCTGCGGACCGGCGCACGCACGAGATAATGGGTCCCATGGCCTCACTGGTGATCGCCCCGGGGAATCTGGAGGGCGGCATGAGCTCGATCCAGGAGAAGTCGCTCGGCTGCATCGCCAAGGCCGGGACGTCGCCGGTGATGCAGGTCGTCGATTACGCGGAGACGCCGCAGGCCACCGGCCTGGTCCTCATGGACGGGCCCGGCTACGACACCGAGTCGATGACCGGGCTGGCCGCGGCGGGGGTGCAGGTGATGATGTTCACCACGGGGCGCGGCAACCCGATCGGCTATCCCGTAGTGCCCGTCATCAAGATCGCCAGCAACACGCCACTCTTCCGGGCGATGGAGGACGACATGGACGTGGACGCCGAGGCCGCGCTCGACGGCGCAAGCCTCACAGGCGCCGGCGACGCGCTGGAGGAGCTACTGCTGCGGGTGCTCGAAGGGGAGCAGACGAAGGCGGAGCTCAACGGGCAGGACGGGATCATCTGCCTCTACACCACCAACCCCGCCTTCTGAAAAAGAGGGGTCAGGCACTTTTCGCCCGTTTTTTCTCACCTTGACGTCGTGCAGTCGTGACATTGATCTGTCGCGCGACCTTGAGATCGAGTGGCTTATGATCTTGGTTCCTCCCGTTGCTCACCTTCGACGAGCAACGTCCGTCACGGGGGGGTCGAAGGCGGAGAGCTTGCCCAGGTACTTGCCGAAGACGTCCCACACGGGCTGGCCGACCTCGACCAGGATCCTCTCCAGGAATATCTCGTGGTTCACCAGGTCCATGGCGTTGGTCACCAGCCCCTTGTTGAGCGTGAAGACTCCTTCGACATTGGCAGCCGAGAAGATGGAGCCGGTGATGCAGCGCTCGCTGTCGGCGACCAGCACGAACTGCCGGCCCATGACCGGCACCGCGTGGTGCTTGGAGCGGCTGTGCTGGACGGCCCCCGCCCCGCGCTCCTGCAGCTTCCTGAGCCCGCGGTGGGGGCTGTAGAGGATCATCGCGATCTCGACGCCGCGGTCCATCGCCGCCAGCAGCGACGGCAGCAGCACCTCGAACTCCTCCGACCACAGCGCCACGTGCAGCGTCTTTGCCGATTCGTCGGTCAGGCTCATCCCGCGTGCTATCAGGTCCGCCTCCGAGGTCACCCGCCAGAGGACCTCGACGACCTGCGGGTCCCTCTTGTACCTCTCCAGCGCCTCACGCGCACGCCCGCAGGCTTCCTCGGTCGCCTGCTCTATGCTGTCGACCAGTTCCTTGGGGTCGGTGGGGGCGAACATCCTGCCATCGTGACCCTTGCCCTCGACGCGTACCGCCGCTCCCCGCGCCACCAGCTTGTCGAGGACCTCGTAGATCTTGGCCCGGGGGACGCCGCTCAGGCCGGCGACCTGGTACCCGTTGGCCGGCGCCGCGTCCAGCAGAGCGCAGTACGCCCTTGCCTCGTAGTCGCTGAATCCCAGCTCCCCCAGCGTCTTGAAGGTATCACCGCTGAAAGCCTCTGCCCGTGCCAATCGCCGCTCCTCGTGCAGTCTCCGCCGCCGGCCGCGAACCAATGATACAGGGGTTGACGTTCCGGCAGCGAATCCAATATAGTGACTACTATAGGAGTTACTAACGCGAAACGCAAGCAGCCGGCGCCCCGAGGCGCCGCTCGCATTCAGCAGGAAAGGGGGAGTCACGATGGTGAAGATGCTCGACCGCGACGGCAGCCCCTTCGGCGCGCACCGCGTCCTGGAGCCGGCCGGCGCCCTCCCCCAGGCCGCGTGGAGGTTGGACAACGACGTCGATAGGCTTTGGCGCAACGAGATCCTCGTCGACGTCTCCGCCCTCAACGTGGACTCCGCAAGCTTCACTCAGCTCATGCGGGCGTCGGGCGGCGACAAGGCCGAACTGGCGAGCTCGATACTCGACATCGTCGAGGCGCGCGGCAAGCTCGAGAACCCCGAGACGGGCTCGGGGGGGATATTCACCGGAACAGTGCTTGCCGTGGGAGACTCGGTCGCCGGCCGCACGCGAAAGGGCGAAGAGATCGCCTCACTGGTGTCACTGACCCTGACGCCCTTGAAGATAGTCAAGATCAAGGACATCGATGCGGCGACCGACCGGGTGGAGGTCGAGGCCCGCGCGTTGCTCTTCGAGGCCGGGCAGTTCGCTCCGATGCCGCCGGACATGCCTGAGCCGCTGGCACTCGCCGTGCTCGATGTCTGCGGCGCACCGTCCCGGATGGCGGCGATGACCGGGCCCGGCGATACGGTCGTCATCATCGGTGCGGGAGGCAAGGCGGGGATGCTGTGCGCGCAGGCCGCGCGGAATAACGTGGAGGGGGAGGGAACCGTGATCGGGGTCGACCACCCTGACGGCAACCTCGATCTGCTGGTATCGCTGGGGCTCTGCGACGCGCACCTGGCGATCGACGCCACAGACGCTCTCGAGGTCCATCAGCGGATCGCCGACATAACCGGCGGCCGCATGGCGGACCTGGTCGTCAACTGCGTGAACGTGCCGGACACCGAGATGGCCTCCATCCTCGCGTGCGCCGAAGGAGGGCTGGTCTACTTCTTCGGGATGGCGACGTCCTTCTCCAGGGCGGCCCTCGGCGCGGAGGGAGTCGGGCGCGATGTCAGGATGCTCATCGGCAACGGATTCACGACGGAGCACGCGGCGTACGCGCTCGACCTGCTGCGCGGGCGCCCGGACCTTCGCGACCTGTACGAGTCGATCTACGCTCAGGGGAGCAAGCGATGAAGACATACGAAAAAGTGGATTACCGGAAGCTGCCGATGTTCGTCGGCGTAACAGGCGAGCAGTGGAACGACTGGCGCTGGCAGGCCGCGAACGTCATCAGGGACACGGAAACGCTCTCACGGGTCATAGACCTGAGTGAGGATGAAAAGGCGGAGCTCGAGCGATGCCTTCAGCGCTTCCGGATGGCCATAACGCCGTATTACGCGGCCCTCATGGACGACAGCCATCCGCTGTGCTCGATCCGGTTGCAGTCAGTCCCGAGTGCCCGCGAGCTGCTGGAATGCGACGCGGATCTGGCCGACCCCCTCTGTGAGGACGCGGACTCGCCGGTGCCGGGGCTGACCCACCGCTACCCTGACAGGGTGCTGTTCCTGGTGACCAACAGGTGCTCGATGTACTGCAGGCACTGCACGCGCCGCCGCCTGGTGGGCTTCCAGGACCGACACCTCACCGAGTCGCAGCTCGATGCCTGCATCCGCTACATCGCGCGTCACCCGGAGATCAGGGACGTCCTTCTGTCGGGCGGCGACCCGCTGACGCTCCCGGACGTCAGGCTGGAGTCCATCCTCAGCCGGCTGCGCGCGATCGACCACGTCGAGATAATACGGATCGGCACGCGGATGCCGGTGGTGCTGCCGATGCGCATCACCGACGAGCTGGTCGCCATGCTGCGCAAATACCAGCCCATCTACGTCAACACGCACTTCAACCACTACAAGGAGATTACCGCCGAGGCCGCCGCCGCCTGCGCGAAGCTCGCCGACGGAGGCTTCCCGCTGGGCAACCAGAGCGTGCTGCTGCGCGACGTCAACGACTGCCCGCGCATCATGAAGAAGCTGGTGCAGGAGCTGCTGGCCATCCGTGTAAAGCCCTATTACCTCTACCAGTGCGACCTGTCTCAGGGGATCGGGCACTTCCGCACCTCGGTCGCCCGCGGCATGGAGATAATAGAGAACCTGCGCGGCCACACCAGCGGGCTCGCGGTGCCCACCTTCGTGGTGGACGCTCCCGGCGGCGGCGGCAAGATACCGGTGATGCCCAACTACCTGCTCTCGTACTCGGACAAGCGGATCATCCTCCGCAACTACGAGGGTGACATCACCACTTACACGCAGCCGGAGAACATCTACTCCGACTGCTGGTGCGAGTTGTGCCGCGAGGATCGCTACGAATCGAACTCGATCCTGCGTGAATCGACGCTCATGTCCCCGCTGGCATAGAGGACCTGGCGCGATGAGATACCCGCCCGTATGACTTCCTCGTTACGGGGCCGGCTCACCGGGGCCCGCCGCTCGCGCCGGGCGCCTGGAAGCAGGTCTCCCCGCCGGCGACCGTGCGCAGGACCTTGATGTTCGAGATGCGCTCAGTCGCCACGTCGACCGGGTTCGCGTCGAGGAGCACCATGTCCGCGCGCTTGCCCGGCGAGATGCTGCCGCGAACTTCCTCCTGGTGCTGCGCGAAAGCCGCGTCCCGCGTATACATCCTGACCGCCTCGGCCGCGGTCAGGCACTCCTGAGTCTCGAACCCGTCGCGGGTCACGCAGCAGTGGATCGCGCTCAGCACGTCGGTGGACTCCACCGGCGCGTCCGAGGAGCCGGCGAGCCGAACCCCGGCGTCCAGCATGGAGCGGAACGGATAGGTCATCCGGACCCGCTCGCCCAGCCTCTCGCCCAGCCAGCCCTTCTCCGTGTGCACGTACAGCGGCGTGACCGCGGCGACGACCCCGAGCCGCGCCATGTCCTCGATAAGCCGCTCGTCCAGCACAGAGGCGTGCTCCAGCCTGTGCCGCGCGTCGGCGCGCGGGTGCTCGCGCTGCAGGCGCGCATAAAGGTCGACGACGGTGCGGTTGGCGGCGTCGCCGATCGCGTGAGTCGCTATCTGCAGTCCCATGTTGTGTGCCGCGACCATGCGCCGGTACAGCTCGGCTTCGTCGTAGATGAGAAAACCGGTGTTGTCCGGCGCGTCACTGAACGGCCGGCTCATGAAGGCGGTGCGCGAGCCCAGGCTGCCGTCCGCGAAGATCTTCATCGCGCCGACCCGGTGCCCGGCTCCCCCCGGCTGCTCCAGCGGCGTCCGCCTCGCCTCCACGATTTTTTCGATGTCGCGCGCGATGAGCATGCCGAAGATCGTCTGCGGCATGCCGTCCAGCAGCAGTTGCATAGCCAACAGGTCGAGCATGCCCTGCTCGCCCCCCGGCCCTTCCGCGTCGGTCTGCAGCACCGCGCCCAGCGACGTGATCCCGCGCGCCGCAAGCCTGTCGAACGTGTTGCGCGCACTCTCGAGGAACACCGGGATGTCCGGTGGCGGCATCAGCGACAGGACGACCTGCGCAGCTGCCTCGCGGAACGGCCCCGCCGGGTACCCGTCAGGCTCCCGGTCGATGAAGCCACCGGGAGGGTCGGACGTTGAGGCGTCGATGCCGGCGACCTCGATCGCGGCTGTGTTCGCGATGAGCATGTGACCGTCGTAGCGGACTATGACGGCCGGCCTGCCCCCGACCGCCCGGTCCATTTCCTGCCTGCTCAGCATCCGCTTCTCGGCCAGCTTCTGGTCGTCGAAGTCCAGGCCGAGGACCCAGGCGCCCTCGCCCGCCTCCGCCGCGGACTCGCCCAGGATCTCCTGCACGTCAGCCACCGAGCGGGCCTTGCCCAGCGCCGCGTTCATCTCGAAGAAGGCGAGCATCACCGGGTGGATGTGCGTGTCGATGAAGCCGGGCAGCAGCGCCCCTCCACCGAGGTCGACCTCTTCGTGCCCGGTGCCCATCGCCGCGCGGCACTCCTCGACGGAGCCTACCGCTGCGATCTCCTCGCCCCGCACCGCGATCGCCCGGGCCCTGGGCCGCGACTCGTCTACCGTATAGACCTCGCAGTTGAGATAGAGACGCTCCGGCATTTCCCCCCGCATGTCCTTCCAGTGATGGTGTTTGAACGGCCAACCGATATTAGATGGAAAACGCGCGAGGTGCAAAAACGCACCAAGGTGTCAGGTACCATGGTGCGTTTTGACGCTTGGCCGCCGCCGCGTCAGTCCCGCGAGTAGAGACCGACCAGCTCAGCGGTTTCTATGATGTGCGCTTTGACCCTGTGCATCAGCTGGTCGGCAGTGATGAACGGCGGCAGGTCGAGAGCGGTGTTCAGCGCGTAAAGCCTGAAGAAGTACCTGTGCGTGCCCGACGGCGGACAGGGCCCGGCGTAGCCGCTCTTCCCGGTGGAGGTCACGGCCTGGATCGACTCGGGGGGCACTTCCCCCTCCGGTATCTCCTCGATCCGCGGGTCGATGTTGAACACGACCCAGTGCACGAAGTCGCCACTCGGCGCGTCAGGGTCGTCGACCACCAGGACCAGGCTCTCGGCGTTGTCCGGCACATCGCCGATCTCGAGCGCCGGGTTGATGCTCTCGCCGTCGCAGGTGAACCTGGCCGGGATCTCCTCGAAGTTGGCGAACTCCGGGCTGGACAGCTTCAATGTCGTCGCCTCCTTGGTTTCACGTGCCGCCCTCCGCGGCCTGCTGCTGTCGTTTTCTTGTGGAGCGCGCCGATACCTGCAAAGCGCGGTTGCAACAGGCACGGCAAGGCATGGGATAATGTCGGTGATATCCGAACTATGGAGGTTCCAGATGGCGATCGCGTTGATGGCCGACTTTGTGGCGAGAGTCCCGCGCCTGCGGTTCCGGGGCCTTGGATTGCTGATCGCGGTGGCGATCTACCTGGTCCTGTGCGCCCTTGTCGGGCTGTGGGCCGGACACGTCGCCCAGAACCGCGGAAGGCAGTTCTCTCTCTATTTCGCAATCGCGTTCATCGTGTCGCTGTGCGGCTTGCTACCCGGCATCGTCGTGGTCATCGTCGCCTACGCCCAGGGGCCCAGCACGGGCACGCCGCCTCAGATGCCCGGCGCATCAGGAGCTCCACCGGGCGGGCAGTACACCCCGGTGCCGCCGCCGTTACAGCCACCACCATCGCCTCCGCAAGCGCCGCCTCCTCCACCGCCGGTGGAGCCGCAGGCGAGCGGGCAGGTGAAGCAGAATCCCGATGGAGGCTACGAGTACACTCCGCCGCCTCCGCCGCCCAGGTGACGTGCATCGCGCCGGTGGATGTGCGTGAGGAGCTGAGGCCTCGCCGAGTCAACCGGGTCATGCCAGTGACGGCACCTGTCACATGTAACCGAGGCGTCGGTACAGGCGCGTCCTGAAAGTCTCGTGCAGGTGGAGCGCCGTCTGCGGGCACAGCTCCATGCAGCAGTAGCAGGCGATACACTTCTCGTAGTCGTACTCCGGCGCGCCCTTCTTCTCCACCGTGATCGCACCGGCCGGGCAGATGTCGGCGCAGGAGCGGCAGGAGGTGCAGACGTACTCGTCGACATCGAAGCGCGGCCTGCCGATGTCGGGGAAGAACGCCATGATCCAGGTGCCGGAGAAGCGCTGTGGGATGCTGGGCACCGGGCGCCTGAACCGCTTGAGCCTGCTGGCGTCCCCCTCGACTTCGATCTCCTCTGCGGCGATGGGCCCCAGGCCGAGCTCGTGGGCGTACTCGATCGACCTGATGGTCTCGGGCTTCATCCCCATCATGCGCGACATGACGCTGTCCATCGCCACGCCGTTGTCGGACGCCATCAGCTTGCCCGCGTGGTACAAGAACTTGTTCTGCGGCCCGTTGCCCTGGATGCCGACCACCGCGTCCATGACGATAAGGTCGGGCACGCGCAGCCGGTATACCTCGGTCACCATCTCGGAGAACACGGGGTAGCGCGGGTAGGCAAGGTGCAGGCGCGCCTTGTCGCCGCCGACCAGGAAGCCGTAGCTGTTCTTGATCGCGCCGGTGTTGCGCGTCATCACGTGCGTCTTGAACTTCGGCACTGAGATGAGGACGTCGGTCTCGAGCACCTTCCTGGAGATGTTGACCTCGACGTCGTGCCCGATCAGCTTCACCCGCCGGCTCTCTCTGGCGATATTCTCGAACGCGCCCAGCGAGGCTTCCATCAGCCCGGAGATCCTGGCGCTCTTCTCCACGGCGCCGTAGCCGGAGGTGCCGGGGTTGTCGCCCACGGTGACCGTCGCACCGTCCTGGCGGAGCCGCTCGACCAGCGCCGTGATGACCGCCGGGTGCGTGTTCGCGTGCGTCTCGGGCTCGTACATGCCGACCATGTTCGGCTTGAGCAGAACTGTCTTGCCGGCGACGTCCAGGGGGAATCGCTCGAAGACGGCGTCCACGGCCTCGCGCATCTTCTCGTAGGTCGCGTCGAGGATGAGCACCCTAGCCATCGTCACCACTCGAGGCTGAGTGCCTCTGGGCCAGCTTCTCGAGCATGACGTGGTCGATGTACCAGTTGGTCGGGATGATGAGCAACCAGAGGTACTTGGCGAACCTGACGCTCGCGAACGAAAGGGGGATGGAAAGCAGGAAGATGACGGCCATGTTCAGGTAGCCGAAGGAAAAGCGGCGGTAGAGCTTCTTGTCCACCTTGTCCACCAGCCGGTTGTCGTGGGTGCCGTACCAGAAGAGGAGCGTGATTATGATCCCTGCGA
This sequence comes from Actinomycetota bacterium, assembly GCA_003157385.1. Classification (GTDB taxonomy): domain Bacteria; phylum Actinomycetota; class Geothermincolia; order Fen-727; family Anoxymicrobiaceae; genus FEN-680. The sequence goes on from PMJJ01000048.1 coordinate 30,588, forward strand.
CAGCGAGGCTCAAGGCGTAGAAGATGAAGGCGGTCCGCGAAGTCGGGTACTGGCTCACCAGGCTCGTGGGGAACGGGATGAACACGATGGTCATCAGGAACAGGAGGTTGAGCCACAGCAGGCCGCGGTCGTGCCGCCTGAAGTGGCTGAAGACCTGGTGGTGACCGATCCAGAAGAGACCGATGATGAGGAACGAGACGATGTAGGCCTCGAATATCGGTATGAGCTTCACGATCTCGTGCGGCAGCTTCTTGTCGGCGACGGTCGGCGCGACGTGCGGGACATGGATGCTCAGGACCAGCAGCGTGATGGCCACGGCGAAGACGCCGTCGCTGAAGGACATGATGCGCCCCAGGCTCAGGCCGCCCACATCCGGATTGTCCGCCCCGGGCTCCTGTTGCTCCTCCAGACCTCCCTCGGATCGTTTCTTTTGCATCTGCGCTCCCTGGTAGATCGCTTTGCCCGGCACGGGTAATGCTACTAGTAGTGAGGCTCGGAGAGAACCCTGGCTGAGGCAACAAACAGAGGGGCGGCTCGCAGGAACGGAGGCGCGGGCGCCTTATAAGACGGTATCGGCTGCTCAGGCGAGGCGTGGAGGTGCGATGCTCGAGGTGACCGCGCGGGATTTCAAGCTGAGGCATTTCCGTCAGGGGGATGCCGACGCCATCGTGAAGTACGCCAACAACCGCAAGATCTACAGGCCGACGATGGAGATGCCCTACCCGTTCAAGCGGCGGGACGCGGTCGAGTGGATCGAGCAGAACCGCGCCGAGAAGGCCCGCAAGCACCCGGGCATGCTGAGCCTCGCCATAGTCGTAGACGGCGAGGCCGCCGGCTGCATCGGGCTCTCGGACATCGAGGGCCACAAGGCCGCGGTGGGCTACTGGCTCGCCGAAGAGCTATGGGGGAGAGGGATAATGACCAGGGCCCTCAAGCTCACCACGCGCTACGCGCTGAACGACATGGGTCTGCGCCGGCTGTGCGCCCACGTGTTCCTGTTCAACAGGGCGTCGATGCGGGTGCTCGAGAAAGGCAGCTTCAAGCGCGAAGGAATCCTGCGCAAAGAGACCGAGAAAGACGGCAGGCTCTACGACATGGTCCTCTACGCCAAAGTAAGATAGGGACAGTACTTTCTACTTTTTTTCTACTTTCCAAGGTGGGGGCAGGTACTTTCCACTTTCTTATTCTACTCCGGACAGGTGTCCGCGAATTCAATTGGTAAGCCAATCGTATGAGTAGAAAAAAAGTGGAAAGTACCTGGCCCTACTGGCAGAGGGTTTCGATTATCGACTCCGGGCGGCCATCCTCGTCCAGGCGCAGGAGCCAGCGCGCCTCGCTGCTGACCTCTTCGCCGTCGCGCGTCCTGTAGGTGACAGGGCCGAGCCACAGCCCTTCGTTCATCAGGTCGAACTCGATGTCCGTCAGCGGTCTGGCAAAGCTCGCCTTAAGCAGCTCCCGGTAGTCCTGGCCTAGCGCCTCCTCGCGGGTCCACCCGAACGTCTTGCCCGCCTGCTCGTTCCAGTAGGTTATCTTGCTGTTCATGTCGCGGATTATGACCGGGACCGGTATCAGGTCCGTGACCGCCGCTTTCGCCACCAGGGCCGCGACGCGTTCCTCCAGCTCCAGCTCCAGGGCCTTGCGCTCCGTGATGTCGTAATCGATCTCCAGCACCCCGTTGGGCTGCCCGGCCTCGTCCAGGCGGACCGCCTGCCTGCTGGATACGCTCAGCACGCGGCCTTTGCGCGTCTTCACCAACAGCTCGCCCTCCCACCTTCCCTCGCCAAGGAGCATTTCCTCGACCTCGTCCCAGGGGGCCAGTGGCTCGGTCTCGAGCAGCTCGCGCCAGTCCTTGCCCAATGCCTCCTCGCGCTTCCAGCCGAACATCTCCTCGGCGCCCGCGTTCCAGAACTGGATCCTGCCTTCCATGTCACGGACCATGACGGTCTCGTGCGTGAGGTCCAGCAACTGCGCCTGCTCCCGCATCCTGTCGGCGTACCGCTCCAGGTCCGCGGACGCCTTCTTCTGGTCCGTGATGTCGCCCGCCGAGGCGACCACGGTGTCGACACTCCCGTCCTGCTTCTTTACGGGCGAGAAGGTGTACTCGAAGTCCCGGATGCCCTGCGGCGTGGGGAACTCCACCTCGCCGACCCAGGGCTCGCCGTTGCGCATGACGTTCTCGCGCCGCATGTCCAGCGCCCGCATCGCGCTCTCGGGGAAGCCCAGGTCCCACCAGTATTTTCCTGACATCTGCGACTGCTCGAGCCCGAACAGCTCCGCCGCCGCCCGGTTCACGTACACGAACTTGCCCTTGTCGTCGAACATGTAGAACTGCCTGGGGGAGGCCGACAGGATCTGGTCGAGCACGCGGGCCTGGTCCTGGAACCGGACCGACAGCCCGGTCAGCGATTGCTCGATCCGCTTGCGCTCCTCGATCTCGGCGCGCAGCTCCTCGTTGACCTGCTGAAGCTGCGCGGTCCTCTCCAGCACGCGCTCCTCCAGGTCCTCGCGCGAGCGCTGCAGAGCCTCGGAGACCAGGCGCTGCTCGGTGACGTCCCGGGAGAATATCGCCAGCCTCTCGACCTTCTTCCCCGTGCTGTCGAAGACCGGGTAGATCACGTTGCTCAGCCTCATGCCATCGCGCGTGTCCTCGAACCGGGCCGGCTCAAGCGCCCTGACGACGTTCTCCATATACCTGCGCCGTGCCATCGAGAGCTCGCGAGGCATGTACTCTCCGAGCCTGGTCCCGACCATCTCCTCGGGGGTCCGGGCCAGGCGCGCCGCGCCGGTGTTGTTGATCGTCAGGATGACGGCGTCCAGGTCGATGAGCATCAGGGTCTCGGGGGTGGCGTTCAGCAGGGCGCTCAAGTTCTCCTCATGCCGCTTGAGCTCTTCCTGGGTCTTTCGCAGGGCGGCCCGTTTGAGCGACTGCTCGACGACCTGGGGGAGCATCGAGGGAAGCCTCGAGTCCTTCACCACGTAGCCCGCCGCGCTCAGCCGGAACGCCTCCGCCGCGATCTCCTCGGCGCCCGCGCCCGTGACTATGATGACCTCGGGATGCTCCTCGTGCGCCGTTATCTCGGAAAGCAACTGCAGGCCGTCGCCGTCGGGCAGGTTATAGTCGAGCACCACCACGTCGTAGAAGCCCTCAGCCAGCTCCTTGCGGGCTTCCGCCAGGTCGCCCGCGGTATCGGCCCCGGCCCCGAAGCGCTTTTCCAGCAGCCGGCGCATGGTCTTCGCCTGGTCGGGGTCGTCGTCTACTATTAGCAACTTCCACTTGTTATCGGCGCTGATGTCTTCACCTCACGACAGAATCTCGAAGACGGACGCTACTCAATTCAACTCGCGAGGGCTCGACCCTTCTTTGCTTGAAATGCTTAACTGGGCCCACGTGAAAGCAGGACGAGCAATGCCGTCTAAGCTCGAGGGCGCCGGGAGACGAGGTTCAGTCCCGCTTGACTCCCTCGGCGGCGACCGGATGGACCAGGGCGTCGAGCTTGCTGACCAGCCTGTACGAGCTCTGGAGGTTCAGCACGACGTCCGCCCTTATCCTCTCGAGCCTTTCCGCCGTCTCGGGCCCGCAGTCGCTACCCAGCCTGCTGAGCTTCTCGCCCGCGGTCCGCAATCCGTCGAGCTCTATCCGGAGGTCGATCGCGGCGGCGTGGATGGACTCGAGCAAGCCCTCCAGCCGCAGGTCGGGCCCGGTGTTGCTCCGCGATTTCTTGAGCGCTGCGTCGGCCAGGGCCCACTCGACCGCCTCGGGCAGCGAGACGGAGAGCTTGCGGTCCTTGGCCGCGTACCCGGAAGCCCCCATCCTGAACGAGAGGTAGGCGAGCTCCTCGTCCCCGTGGCCGGTGATCATGACTACGGGGGGATGTCCGTCCGCCGCGGTTATCTCGTCCAGCATGTCCAGGCCGCTGCAGTCGGGGAGCTGGTAGTCCAGGGTTATCACGTCGTAGGAGTTGTTGGCGAGGGCGACCCTTGCATCCGCGCAGCTCGGCTGGATGTCGATATTCGCGCTGAAGCGCCTCTCCAGGAGCATGGCGATCATCCGCGCGGTGTCCCTGTTGTCGTCTATCACCAGGATGCGCATTCCCGTCTACCCTTCCTCATCGTGCCCGCATTCGGCTCTCTCACGTTATAATGTTCGACGCCGGCGACGGCTTGCCTATCTTGTGCGAGTTGCCGATATGACCGCCGGGTTGCGTGGCGCGGTGAACCGCCAGGGCGCGGGAGCGTCAAACAAGCATGATGGCTTGAAGGGCTGGCAATACTTGCGCGACGAATAATGTAAGATGATGGCGTATTCTGGGGATGAAGGGCAGCGGTTGTGGTTAAGAGCAAGGCTCTGGCTCTAACTGAGGTGGCGGCGCGGGCACTGCAGACGGCGGTGCCGGTGATAGCCGTCGTGGCCATTTACTACGCGCTGATGCTGGCCATCCTCAACTTCATGCAGGCCCTCGGCCACAGGTTCGAGGCGGTCGCCAGCGGCGTCGGCCACATCACGCACTTCACGCACCTCACCACCTGGGAAGGGCCCGCGCTCATACCCGCGCTGCTGGGCATTGGCATGCTCCTCCTCGCCTACGAACTCTGGCTCCGCAAGCGGATGGCCATCGTGGTGCTCTGCGGCTTCATCGTCGCCCAGGCGTTCGTGGACGCCTCACGGGGGATGCGCCGCCCGGGGCTCATGCTGACCCTGCTTCTGGCTATGGTGCTGGCGGCGGCGTTCAAGGCTTTCCCGGGACGGACCGACCCGGCGGCGACGAGGAGACTCAAGAAGGCGCTGCCGATCCTTGCCGGAGGCTTCTTCGCCTACGGGATCACCGGGCTCTACCTGCTCAGAGGCAGCCTGGGCATCCACACCACGAACCTCTACAGGCTCGCCTACAAGGCTATTGCGGTCGCCGTCGGCGACAGCGGCTTTACTTTCCACGGGCTGGCGCTTGCTTTCAGGTGCTCCATGATCTTCCTGGCGCTGGGCTCCATCATCTTGCTGGCGTACCTGGTGTTCAGGCCGTTCAGGGAAGAGGAAGGCGCGTCCAACGCTGACCGGGAGCGCGCGCGCAACATCGTGGAGAACTACGGCTCGGACTCGCTCGCCTACTTCAACCTGCGCAGCGACAAGCAGACCTTCTTCCACCGCGACTCGTTCCTGGCCTACAAGGTGGTCGGCGACGTGGCGGTGATATCGGGCGACCCGGTGGGGCCCGCCGACAACATTTCCGGGATCGTCGGCGCTTTCCACGAGTACTGCCTCGACAGGGGCTGGAGGCTGTCCATCCTCGGCGCCAGCGGCAATCTGATGCCGTACTACGAGGAGGCCGGGCTGCGCGGCTTTGAGCTGGGAGAGGAGACCGTCGTCAACGTCGAGGACTTCACACTCGAGGGCCGGCAGGTCCGCAAGCTGAGGCAGTCGGTCAACAAGCTCGCCAAGGCCGGCTACACCATGGAGTTCATGTACAACGCGAGCATCCCGGCGCACATAAAGCACGAGCTGGTGAACATCTCGGTGGACTGGCGCGGGGGCAAGCAGGAGACGGGCTTCTCGATGGGCCTGGGCAGGCTGATGAGCTCCGAGGACCCCGACTGCCTGTTCTGCGTGGCCTACGACCCGGACAACAAGCCCGTGGGCTTCCTGCACTTCGTCCCGATGTACCCGCACGTGGGCTACTCGCTCGACGTGCACCGCTCCAAGATCGGCTCGCCGGGGGCGGTCTCCGAGTTCATGATCGCCAGGACCGCCGAGTTCCTCCACTCGGAGGGCTACCGGCAGATGTCGCTGCACTTCCTGGCCCTGGCTGAGAACTACCGCGACGACCGGGACGGCCCGGGCAGCTCGTTCTACCGGGGCCTCGCCAGGGTGCTCGACCACATCCTACCGATCGTCTCGGTGTACCACTTCGACAAGAAGTTTTTCCCCGCGTGGAAGAAACGCTACCTGCTGCACGTCGGCGTAGTCGACCTCCTGCTGGTCGGGCTCGCCGCGGTTTCCGCTGAGTCCGCTCTGGGGATAACCAGGCCGTCGGACCGCAAGAAGAAAGAGTAGCGGCCCGACCGGCCGCGCCCGACCCCCCGGCTTCGAAGCCACTGGTGTACAATGTCTCGCGTACACAGCTGGCTTTACGATCGGTGCACAAGTGCTTGTTGACCTTCACGTTCACACGAACATCTCGTCCCGTTGCTCCTCGGTGATGCCCGACGAGCTGGTCGAGCGCGCACAAGAGCTGGGGCTCGACGCCGTCTGTGTGACCGAGCATTCGACTTACCGCGGGGCTCAGGTCAACTACGAGTACGCCAAAGAGCACGACTTCCTGGTGTTCAGGGGAATGGAGGTCTACACCGAGCAGGGAGACATGCTGGTCATCGGGTGGGACACCAACATCCGCTACTACCTCTTCCCGTTCGAGGACCTCAAGCGTGAGGTCGATGAGCGCAACGGGATCATCATTCCGGCGCACCCCTGCCGGGGCGAGGCGGACGCGCGGCACCGCAGCAAGGGTGAGATAGAGGAGGAGCTCCTGGACTCGATCTGCGCGATCGAGACGCGCAACGGCGCGATGACGCGCAAGAGCAACGACCAGGCTGAGGGACTGCGCAAGAGGTACAAGCTCTTCGGCACCGGCGGCAGCGACGCGCACCACGTGAGCCACATCGGCCGCTGCCTGACCGTCTTCGAGGAGGAGCCCGGCGACGAGGTCGAGCTTATCGAGGCGCTACGCGGCGGCAAGTACCGCGCCTGCTACCTCGAGGACCTCTGACGGGGACAGGTACTTTCCACTTTTTTTCTACTCTCGATCGCCGTGCCCGCTGACCCGCGGAAAGTAGAAAAAAATGTGGAAAGTACCTGTCCCCGTCATCAGATTGACTAAACGGTCAAAACTAATAGAATTATCAACGCTCTGGTTAAGGAGATGGCCGGCGGTGAATGGTTTGATGGGAAAAAAATCGAGAGCTTGCGCAAGTGTGTGGTGGTGTCCGGACGGAGGATGGACGGGCGCGCTGACCACCGACCGACCCCATTTGACCAGGAAATCCAGATTGTCGGAATAGTGACCCCTCGTGCCAGGGGTCATCTTTTTTGAACCCGTGAATTGGTTCGGCGAAAAGAGGTGAGGCAGTTGGCTGATTGGAAGTCCGAGGTGGAGGAGGTCGTCTTCCCGGGCAAAATATGTGTGCCCTACTCCTGGACCGTCGGCAGCACCCTCAGCAGGTGGTACGTCCAGCTGCGGGATGACGGCGAGATCTGGGCGAACCGCTGTCCGTCATGCGGCACGGTCTACGTCCCTCCCAAGATCAAGTGCATCAAGTGCTACAAGGACATGAACGACTGGGTGAAGCTTCCCGGCACGGGAACCATCGAGACGTTCACCGTCGTGAACAAGGAGCGTCCGGGGCTCGACCCGAAGAAGCCCCCCTTCGTCTACGCGGTCATCAAGATGGACGGCGCCGACACCGGCATGGTCCACCTGATCGGCGGCGTCGAGCCCGAGAAGGTGAAGGTAGGCATGCGGGTCGCGCCGGTGCTCGAGAAAGAGCGCGACGGACATATCACGGACATCAAGCACTTCAAGCCCATAGCTTGAGGCAGTGGAATCAGGAATGGTGGTGAGATAATTGGAGAGAGTAGCTGTCATAGGCGTGGGCCAGACCAAGTACGAGACGGACAAGCGTGAGACCTTCCACGAGCTGGTCTGGGAGGTCGCGAACAAGGCCCTCAACGACGCCGGGATAACGGTCAGGGAGATCGACAACGTCGTTACCATCTCGAGCGACTTCTGGGACGGGCGGACTATCTCGACCATGGCGGTCAGCGATACGTCGGGCGGATACGACAAGGACATCACGACGGTCGAGGGCGACGGGACGTTCGGAGTCCTTTACGGCATGATGAGGATCCTCTCGGGCTCCTTCGGCACCACGATGGTGGTCGCCCACCACAAGGGCTCCGAGAGCAATATGGCTGGCATAACGAACACCTCCTTCGACCCGCTGGTCGAGCGCAAGCTCGGTCTGGACGCGATCACTTCCTCCGCGCTGCAGGCGCGCAGGTACATGACGGTGTCGGGCGGGACCGAGGAGCAGTTCGCTCTTGTTTCGGTCAAGAACCACGGCAACGCGATGCGCAACCCGTTCGCCCAGCTCCCCATGGACATCACGGTCGAAGACGTGATGGCCTCGGAGATGCTGGCGAGCCCGCTCAAGAAGCTGGACTGCTCGCCCGTCTCGGACGGCGCGGCCGCGGTGGTGCTGGCGGCAGAGCGCAGCGCCAAGAAGATGACTACCAACAAGAAGAGGGTCTGGCTGAACGGCGTGGGCCACTGCACGGACGCCTACAGGCTCGGCGACCGCGACCTCGCGGACACCAGGGCGCTCAAGAAGGCCGCCAAGAAGGCTTACGACATGGCCGGCGTGACCCTCGACGATATCGACGTAGCCGAAGTTTACGACGCGTTCTCCTACATGGAGCCGCTGTGGCTGGAGGGACTCGGGTTCTGCGAGGACGGGCAGGGGCCGGAGCAGATCGAGCGCGGAAACTTCACGCTCGACTCGGAACTGCCGGTCAACCCCTCGGGCGGGAGGCTGTCGGCCAACCCCGTCCAGGTGGCCGGGCTCGCGGGTGTGATCGAGTGCGTCCTTCAGTGCCGTGGCGAGGCCGGCAGGCGACAGGTCAGGGGTGCCGAGGTTGCGCTTGCGCACGGCATCAACGGCATGTGCGGCCAGTCCCACTGCGTCTGGATACTGGGTAAGTAGGGGGTGCGACATGGGAAAAAGAGTTGGAATAGTTGGAGTAGGACAGACTCATCACGCGTCCCACAGGCTTGACGCCTCGGGCGTGGAGGTAATAGCCGAAGCCGTCACCCGTTGCCTGGATGACGCGCAGACGACGCTCGATGCCGTGGATGCCATCATCATCGGCAACATGGACCACTTCGAGAACATCAACTATGTGGACATGTGGGCGGTCGACGGCCTGGGCGGCTGCATGAAGCCGGTATTCAAGGTCACCACCGGTGGCACCACGGGCACCACGGTCGGCGCCGCCGCGTACTACAGCGCGGCCTCCGGAATGTTCGACACGGTCATGGCGGTCGGCTGGGAGAAGAACTCGGAGTCGGACACGCAGGCCGCCATCGCGACCTGCGCTAACCCGGTGCTAGAGCGCGACCCGTTCGCCGGGGCCATCGGCCCGCTGGCGACCGAGTACTCGATGTACATGAAGGCCTACGGCGCCACGGAAGAGGACGCGGCCATCGTCGCGGCTCGCGACCGCAACAACGCGCTCAACAACCCGTACGCCCACAACCGCATGCACGTCACGGTCGAGGACGTCATGAACTCGCCGATGCTCTCGTACCCGGTGAAGTTCCTCGACATGTGCCCGCGCTCCGACGGCGCCTGCGCTGTCATCTTCGCGGTCGAGGAGAAGGCCAAGAAGATGTGCGACAGGCCGGCGTGGATACACGCGTCGGTCGTGCGCCACGACTACACGCACTTCGGCGACCTGGAGTGGCAGTGGATGCCAACCCTCGAGCGGGCGACGCTGCAGGCGTACAAGTACGCTGGCATCACCAACCCGGTCAAGGAGTTCGACGTGGCGGAGCTCTACCAGCCCTGCTCGACAACGGGCGTCAAGTGGCTGGACTCGATGTGGTTCTGCGAGAGGGGCCAGGGGCCCAAGCTGATCCGCAGCGGGGCGACGCACATGGACGGCATCATCCCCATCAACCCGTCGGGCGGAGTCGTCGCGACCAATCCCATCGGCGCCACGGCGCTGATCAGGGTCGCAGAGGCGGCCTGGCAGATCATGGGCAGGGCCGGCGACAGGCAGATACCGAACGTGAAGAAGGCTCTGGCCACCGGCTTCGGCGGCTGCAGCTGGTCCGACGTATTCGTGCTGGGCGCGGATCTACCATAAGTCGAGGGAGGTTAACGAATGGGTATTTACACTGATAAGAGGAAGTCGACGACCACCCCCGACGGGTACGAGTTGCTGATGCACGAGTCGGGGCACCTCGAGTACGACTTCGGCTGGCACATGGGCCCGTACTGGAGCAAGTACCTCAACGAGATGAGGGACAACGGCCGGTTCATGGGCGTCAAGTGCCCCGAGTGCGGCATGGTCTATATCCCGCCGCGCAAGGCCTGCGCGAAGTGCTACAAGGAGATGAACGAGTGGGTCGAGTGCGGCCCCGAGGGCATACTCAAGGGCTTCACGGTCGTGCGGTTCCCGTACATAGACCCCAACAACGGCCACCTGATGAAGGTGCCGTTCACCGCCGTCTGGATCAACCTGGACGGCTCGGATACACGGATGATGCACTTCTGCGACGAGCTCGACGAGATGAAGCTCGAGGTCGGCATGCGGATGAAGGCGAAATGGGCCAAGAAGCCCAGGCCGACGTCCATCCACGCGGTCGACCACTTCGAGATCATCAAGGGCGAGCCCATCGTCGAGGAGGTCCTGCCCGAGAGGCTGAAGGGCCCGATCAAGATGGAGCTCCCCACCAAGAAGACGGCCAAGAGGCCCGGCGCGAAGGCGGCCGCGGCAAAGAAGAAAGCGGCGGCCAAGAAAGCCGCTGCGAAAAAGAAAGTGGCCGCCAAGAAGAAGTAGCATCGGTATAGAGCAACTAGAATGCACCACTGGTACCTGACACCGGTGGTGCATTTCTTTTGTATGGGGTGGCTGTCACCCGTTGATTATTCTGCGGGCGTGGTCGAAGCAATTCTTGTACCAGCTCTGGAAGGCCCTCACCGCTACGCCGGTATTGTGGCAATCGATGATGTGGCCGGGGTCAACGTAGATGACGACATGGGTCACTTTCGTCCTGGCCAGGTTGCGGTAATCGTCGTGGGGCTTGTTACCGTGAACACGCTGCAGGCCTGTCCGCCGATATTGACTTTCGATGCGGCGCTGAAGCCCGTGCCTGTGAGGACCACGCTGGAATAGACCGGACCGGACACTGGGTGAACGGACGCCACGTGTGGCGCTCCGCTACCGGTCGCGGTCACCTGGCTGGTGTAGGAAGGGCCGGTGCCTTTCGCCGCGCCGCCGCTGCCGCACGAAGCCAGCGAGACGACCAGGATCAGGGAACCACCAACCAGTATCGCCAATTTGGCCTTTGTCTTCATGCCACCGACTTGCTCATCCGCTATCCGATAGTGCTCTCACCCGACATCTCCCACGTCCGTCGGCCTTAAACGTTGCTTAAACCCAACGTGAAAGTCTAATGCCGAATTACTTCTCTACACGGACAAACTCCAGCTTCACCGGCATGGCAAAGGCCATCTTCGCGGCCAGCTCATCGGCTTTGGACTTCGAGAAACTTCCAGTGATTTGCGCAGTGCCGCCTGTTATTGGCTCTTTGATATTAGGAGCCGCTATGACAACGTAGTCAACGACAACTGCGAGTTGCTTGTTGAGTTAGCTTCTGTGATAGCTGCGAAGTCTCGCGAGCCGGCAGGGGTCATCGTCATCGTTATGGTGTAGCCAACTCCAGGGTGTGGCTCGGCTTTTGCGTCCTGGATCTCTGCTCCGGTCAATTCCGTCGGACCCAGCTTTAAAATCACTGTCGTGCCGTTTTCCTTGAAAGGCAGCGTGATCGGCTTGTCCGGCTGGAGAGCTTCCCCGGTGGAGACATGCCATGCCGGATCGTTCTTCAGCGCGGGATTATTCTGGATGTCTGAAACCCTTTTCGAGTCGAGCACTACGCGGTACCCGACGACCCCACCGGTCAGCAGACGCCTGGCATTGTCTGCCTGCCCTTTCGCAACAGATACGTCGATAGTATCATCCGTGCCCAGTCCCACATTCGTGACTCTTACGCCCCCCGCAGTCAGTCTCTCACGAGCTATTCTCGTGGTTTCTGATAGTAGACTGCTGCTCGTTGGCCCTTTCACCCGGAACACCAGCCGCTCGGTGGAGGTGCCGGGGACTAGAGTCACCACCAGCACTACGACGAGCGCGACCAGAAATGCCGCCAGAGCTATGGCAGTCGGGGTAACCCACTTTCTGCGCCTATTCTCTTCGAGCTTCGCTCCGCAGTTCGAACAGAAGGATTTCTCAGCCGGATTCTCGTGACCGCAGTTCGCGCATTTCATATGCAAGATCTCCCGGTAAACTTTGCCGCCATCACACCCTGAAATCATTCTAAGTGTAACGTTTCGGTATTTCACCTTCTGGCACAGCGAAAGATACTGTTAACGTGCTCGATGATAGAGGCTATCGCTAAGCAAGTGCTCGATAACAGAGGGTTATCAAGCATTCCGCTCGGTCTCGGCCTGTTATGGACTAGAGATACTTGGGCGGCCTTCCCACCGGTCGGGTCATCAGGTTGTCTATCTCCCGGTAGAGGTTTTCGGTGCACCCAATGGGTTCTCGCCCCCTGAAGTACTACATGGCCAGTTTTTGGCTTCCTAATGCATCCTTAAGCAATACAAGAGGTGAGTCCTTCCTGTTTGATATGATTTATGCGGGCTAATACAATTAGACGAGGGAACTCACCCGCAGGGTCGGGGGCTCGTGCTCGGGAACTTACGCTGAAACCGGGAGGAGAGATGAGGAAGAGCAACAGTGTGCTTATCATCGCCGTGTTCGTTGCGCTGCTCGCGGGCATGCTGGCCGCGGGCTGTGGGAGTTCCGGGACGTCGAAGGCGACGACCCCGACCTCACCGAAGAGCAAGACCGCGTCTACGGCGACCGGGACGGTCGTGCCAACAGAAGCCGAGCTCGGCGTGCCCGTCTACCCCGGCGCGCAGATGGACGAGAACTCCGCCCTCACCAGCACCGACGCCTCAGGCAAGAAAGAGGTCATCGCGGCGCAGATGTGGACCACCGACGGCACGGACCCGGTCATCGCCTGGTACAAGGACAAGCTCTCGGGGAAGCCTGAGTTCAAGGAGATGCCGGTGGTCGAGGCGGGGCAGAACTCCACGATCCTGGCCTGGAAAGAGGGCGACAAGTACAAGATGATCACCATCGGGCCCGGGACCATCGACCACAAGGGCCAGACGGTGATCGGCCTGGGCGCGGGCACACCGCCGGTGCCAGGCGGCACCCAGTAAAAATGCAAAAATGGCGCCAGGCACCAATTTTGCATTTAGCGGGGTTCTCTATCTATTTCCGATCGGCGTCTTGACCTTCAACGCCGCACGCAGCAGCTCGACGCGCAGTGTCTGACCTTCCGGCACGTAGAAGAGGTCGCCGTCGGCCTGTGCCTTCACCGTTGTTCCGGGAGTGATCTCAACCCAGTCGGTCTCGGCCACGGTCGCCTGCGGCCAGACGGTGGCGAGACCCACCGCGGCCGAAGCGAGCACCATCGGGGAGAGCGGCCTGGGCCCCGGCCTGAAAGCCGCGACCTTCATCACCCCTCCGTCCACGCGCAGGCCGTTGAATATCCGGACGTGCCGCGCGAACTTCCTGGTGTGCCCCACAACCATGATGAGGAACTCCCCGTCCCAGGTGCCGTGCTCGTGCTCGATGCGCATCGCCAGGCGGGGCGGCTTCTTCCAGATGAGGTATAGAGCCGCGAAGACATATCTCACCAGCGGGAAACGCTTGTAGTACTGCGCCCGGTCGGCCACCGACGCGTCGTATCCCAGGCCTATGACGTTGGTGGCGTACCTCCCGTTGAACTTCAGCAGGTCGACCTCGGTGACATCGGCGGCCAGCAGGAACTGCAGCGCCTTGCGCTTGCTCTTGCCGATGCCGATGAGTCGCGCGAAGTCGTTGCCCCGGCCGGCCGGGATCACCGCCAGCACCGGGCGGTCGTCCGGTGGCCGCTTCATCAGGCCGTTCACAATCTCCTGGACGGTGCCGTCTCCCCCGATGGCGACTATCGCGTCGATGTGGTGATCGAGCTCGGCCACGATCTTCTCGGCGTGGCCCGCGGTGCGGGTGAGAACAGTCTCGAAGTCGATTCGTCTGATGACCAGCCTGGAGATCAGCCAGAGCGCTTTGCGAAGGCCCTTGCCCATGCGAGACATGGGGTTGATGATCACCAGGTACTTGTCGCTCGACCCACGTAGCAGCCGCACCGGCTCACTCTCCCAGCAGGACTTCCTTGATGTACTGATAAGTCTCGGCCGTCTTGGCGATTATCTCGGGCGGAAGCGGGGGCGGAGGTGGCTTCTTTTCCCAGTCGAGCGTCTCCAGGTAGTCTCGCAGCACCTGCTTGTCCAGGTTCTCCTGCTCGTGTCCCGGCTCCCACTTCTGACGCGGCCAGAAGCGCGACGAGTCGGGCGTGAAGATCTCGTCGATCAGGATCATGCGGTCCTCGATGGTCCCGAACTCGTACTTGGTGTCCGCGAGGATTACTTGGTGGGACTCGGCGATCTCGCAGCCGCGAGTGTAGAGTGCCAGGCTGGCGGTCTCGATCTCGCGGGCGAGCGCCTTGCCGATCTGCTCCTCTATGGTCCGCATCGTGACGTTCTCGTCGTGCTCCCCGACGTCGGCCTTGGTCGACGGGGTGAAGATCGGTTCGGGCAGCCTGTCGGCGAGCCGCAGCTCGGGCGGAAGAGGTATCCCGCAGACCGACCCGTTTCGCTGGTAGTCTTTCCAGCCGCTGCCGGCCAGGTAACCCCGCACCACGCACTCCACGGGCAGCGGCTGGGCCTTGAGGACCAGCATCGAGCGCCCCTGGAGCATGTCCTTGAAGGGGAGGAGGTCCGGCGGGAGCTGGCTCATATCGGTCGTGACCACGTGGTTCTCGATGATGTCCGCGGTCTTTTCAAACCAGAACGCCGCCAGCTGGTTGAGGACCTCACCTTTGCCGGGGATTCCCTCCGCCATGATCACGTCGAACGCGGAGATGCGGTCGGTGCTGATTATGAGGAGGAGGTCGCCCACCTCGTAGATGTCGCGCACCTTGCCCCGGCGGAAGAGCGGCAGGCCGAGGAAAGAGGTATCGGAGATGACTTCCATTGCGCCCCCTGTCTATAGCATGCAAGTTCCGGGGTGAGACCGTAATACTTGCGTTTCCATCACGCCACGCCCGCTTCGCGCCGGCTCTACAAGCCACATACCGGCGAGACGCGAACGCATAAGTAATATCAGATTGGTCGGCGATTGAGAATCGTCTCCGCGATGTCAAAAAAAATCCGGGGCGCCGCCTCGGCACCCCGGAAAGGTCGTTACCCGTTTTCTGTAAGCCGTGAGCTACTCGCACTTGCCGTCGCCGGCGAGCTTGAAACCAAGCTTGATCCAGATCGGGTAGGTCAGGAACATCATGGCCGCGAGCGCGTGGCCGGTCGTGCTGACGTTCTCGTGGTCGAAGTTGAAGACGCCGCTGTTTATCATCCAGTCGCGCCCTGACTCCGCGCCGCACATCTCCCACATCCAACGTACCCACTCCAGGTTGAAGTAGAGCGATATGCTGGTGATCCAGAAGCCGAGGATAGTGGCCAGGCTGATCCACCACACCGTCTTCTTCCGCTGGTCCATGTCCTCGATGGCCTTATTGAGGATCTTGCCCACGATAAAGCCGATGGACAGGAGCCAGGGACCGTCGATAAGGAAGCTGTCGTATGGTATCAAGTACACCACCCCTTCCTAGGTAGTATGTCGGGCGACCACGAGAATTATATACGATAACTCCCGAAATCAACCCTGAAAAACATCATCGAGACAGGGGGCGTGACGACGCCCTCCGCTCGCTCTGTCAGGGCCTGCTTTCAATCAATCCTCGTCCGGCCTGATCTCCTTGCGCCGGTCGCAGAGCGCCTGCGCGAAGAGGTCCCCGCCGATATCGAACGCCATCGGGGACAGCCTCTTGGGGA
The DNA here is from genome assembly GCA_003157385.1 of Actinomycetota bacterium. Taxonomy (GTDB): domain Bacteria; phylum Actinomycetota; class Geothermincolia; order Fen-727; family Anoxymicrobiaceae; genus FEN-680. Next base: position 46,362 of record PMJJ01000048.1, read on the forward strand.
TGTAGTCCATCCAGTTGATGAACGACTGGATGACCCTGCGCCTGCGATGCTTGATGCCCCTGACGATCTTGCGCGCCATGGCCTGCGGCGTCGAGCCCAGAGCGTTTATGTACCAGAGCACGATCTTCTGAGGCAGCGTGCTCGCGTGGACGTCTTTGTAGAACGGCGTGCTGATGAGCCCCGGGAAGACCGTGGTCACGCGGATCTTGAACAGCCCCAGCTCCCAGGTCAGGCACTCGGAGTAGGTGGCGAGCGCGGCCTTGCTGGCGGCGTAGGCGCCCCAGGTGGGGACCGGGAAGAACACCTGCCCGGTGGACATGTTGACTATCTGTCCCCCGCCCTTGGCGATCATCGAGGGCAGGAACGCGTTGACCATGTCCAGCACCGCGAAGAAGTTGATCGCCATCAGGCGCTTCCAGGTGTCGTCGGAGGTGTGGCGCAGGTCCTGGTTGTGGCCGATGCCCGCGTTGTTCACCAGGACGTCGACCGTCCCGATCTTGCCGGTGACCTCGGCCGCCAGCTCCTGGATCTGCTCTTTCTTGGTCACGTCGACTACTTTCCATATGACCTTGGAGCCGAGTGATTCCAGCTGATCAGCGGTTACCCTCAGGCCGTCCTCGTCGATGTCGATTATGACGAAGTTGGCGCCCTCGTTGGCCAGGAGCAGGCAGGTCTCCTTGCCGATACCGCTCGCGGCGCCCGATAAGAGCACCCATTTCCCATGAAGGTCCTGAACCATGGCTAACCTCCTGTATCTTTCGTGGAGAGCCTGCTCTCCTTGATGCACCAACAGAGTAGTTTATACGAGTGAGCCGCCGTTTCCAATAAGTGAAACGCCGGAAACTTAATCTGGCTATAGTGACGGGATTCCGTCCTCTGCGCCCTGACGCGACCCCGTTGGAAGCAGGATAAGCGCATTTTCCGGCCTATTCAACAAGGGAAAGAGCGGCGGGCGGGAGGAACGCGGCATCCATGGACTCACAACCCGGAGCGGGCAGGCAAGCTGGGGAAGGGGCGCGCCGCACCCTTTTCCACGGAGGGGTGCTGTCGGCCCTGGGCCACCGCGACTACGCGATCCTCTGGACCAGCGAGCTCTTCAGCAACGTGGGGACCTGGGTGCAGACCGCCGCGCTGCTGTGGCTCATCAAGAATGTTCTCCACTCCAACAGCTGGGTGGGGACGGTCAACCTGGTCAACTTCGTCCCGGTCATGTTCCTGGTGCCGTTCACGGGAACCCTTGCGGACAGGTACGACCGTCGCGCGCTGCTCATCTTGAGCGAAGTCATCATGATGGCCGGCGCGTTCGCGCTGGCGGTGGCCGCATCCTTCAGCGTGGACAACAAGGCCGTGATACTGATCACTGTCGGGGTCATCGGTGTGGGCGTCGCCATCAGCTTCCCCGCCTGGGAATCGCTGCTCCCGGACATCGTGCCGCGCGAGGACGTGTTGAACGCGATCGCGCTCTCCAGCGCGCAGTGGAACGCGGCCCGGCTGGTCGGGCCACTCATAGCCGCCGCCATCCTCGCCTTCTCCTCACCGGCGGTGGCCTTCTATATCAACGCGGTGACCTTCGGCTTCGTCATTGTCGCCCTGTTCTTCATCCGCCCGCAGCGGGTGCCCGAGCCAACCGAAGAGAGGATGATGCACGGCGTGCTGGACGGCTTTGCCTACGCCTGGGACAACAGGTGGATGACCTATCTGCTGTCCGTCCTGTCGGTCGTCGCTTTCTTCGGCATGTCCTACATCGTGCTCATCCCGGGGCTGGTACAGGACGTGCTCCACAGGGGGAGCAGCGCGTACGGCGTCCTGCTGGCCACGACCGGGCTGGGCGCCATCGTGGGGTCCCTGCTGGTGAGCTACCTGATCCGTTTCGTGAAAGAGCCCGCGCTGATACAGGGCTCTTTTCTGTCGCTGGGGATAATGCTCGTCGCCTTCGCGCTGTTCCGGCCGTTCCTGCTCTCGTGCATCGCTTCGTTCGGCTGTGCCGTCAGCTTTATAATAGCCGGCTCCGCTGCGAACGCGATGCTGCTGAACCGCTCCACGAGGGACATGAGAGGCAGGGTCTCCAGCCTGTTTATAATCGTCTACGTGGGGATATCCGCGATAGGCGGGGTGTTCCTCGCCTACCTGTCGGACGTGCGCTCGGTCCCGTTCAGCCTGGCCCTCGGCGGGGCCGTCTGCATCGGCGTGGCGGCCCTGGTGATAACCTTCCCGCGCCTGGTGGGCGGTGATAGTACCACTGAGGCGGTGACCCTTTGAAGCCGCGGTCGCGTGCTATAATCTTACTCCACGGAGGGGTGCCCGAGTGGCCGTAAGGGAGACGCCTGCTAAGCTGACATCACCAATACCTCCGACCCTGACCGCAAGCAACCGCATGGTTAAGCCAAAACGGCAAGCAGGGTTTGTCCTGCAGTACAATCAAAACCCTGTTTATGGCAAACGCTTGCTTCTATAAACCACCCCCCTGAAGTACGCCTCACGACAGTATCACGCAGTTGTGATGGCCACGTCCCGTCAAGTGGTGT
>PMJJ01000066.1 GCA_003157385.1 Actinomycetota bacterium
GTTGTACTTCCAGCCGATGAGCGGATAGAAGATGTCGCTCTGTCGCGCGTGCGGGATCAGCAGAAACGGGTTCGAGTGGTACACGGTCATCGCCCTGCCGAAGAAGATGTAGCTGAATATATCTCGCGACATGAACGACGGAGTGAACACGAAGACCAGCGCGAACAACCCGAATCCTGCGACGATTATCGCCGTCATGGACCTACGGGTATCTCGCCTCACGATGTAGATGGCCCCGAACCAGAGACAGGACAGGGCGACCATCAAGAAGACAAAGAGCAGTTGCCGTGACCCGTGAGACAGATGCGCCAGACCGAACAACCTGGAGGGCCACGTGAGGGGGCCTCCGTACCTCGTGCCCTTCACGTCATACGTCAGTCCCGATTTCGGAGTCAACGACAGAGAGACCAGCACGTAGTAGGCAAGACCGGTCATCAAGCCAAGCAACACAAGCTGTAATATCCTGGCGCGCGGGCCTGACGGGTCAAGCTTGCTCGACTCTAACTCAAGTGCGCGTTCGTCTTTGATAGGGATTCCCATTTCCGTTCTGGCGGGGCGGTCGGTTCAGGCGCAGCCTTACCTCAAAGTGCTACTCGCCCGCTGCCCGCCGATGACTTATAACGGGTTCGAGAACCTCCGTCATGCGTTGGGCAGACCTGTCCTGAGCCCGGTTTTAGATCGTCCATATTTACGAGTGGTCCCTTGAGACTACAGACGTATGGTAGATGCCGATTATTAAGATACGATGAGAATTCCTGCCGCGCACGTCGTCGCACTTCGCATGCCGCCTCCCAAATCCGTGCTCGGCACTTTCTGTTGTCCCTATGCCTGAAGGGAAGAGGCCCCGCCGGTTTGCAAGGCCTCAAATCCACTGTGTGTTGACGGGAATCTAGTACGAGAACCCCATGGTGGCGTGACCGCCGTTCCACGCGTTGTTGTAGTTGAAGTACATGGAACGCTCCGCGACTATCTCAACGCTGTTGTCGGTGGCGACCTTCGCCGAGAAGTCATGGGCCAGGTCGTCGCTCGAGCCAAGGAAGTCCTTGACGGTTATCGTGAAGCGCGACGCCTTAGGCACTGTGACTTTCTGCGTCCTGGCGGCACCGCTGGCGAGCATGTAGGTTATGACCACCAACGCGTCATTGTGCGTGTCGGGGTTGAGGATCGTGATGTAGGAATCGAAGTTCGGCCTGACCGAGCCCTCGGAGAAGTTCCAGGACTTGTCAGGGAGCACCGATCCCATCACGCAGCTCCCGCCGGTCCACATGCCCTTGTAGTTGAAATACATGGAGCGTTCGACCACGATGTTCTCGCCGTTGACGCAATCCACCACTGCGGAGAAGTCATGGCCGCTGTCGTCCCCCGTACCCAGCATGTCTCTGACGACGATCGTCTTTCTTGACTGGCCCTGGACGGCCAGCAACTGTTCCTTTGTCGTTCCGTCGCCGAGTATGTAGGTGACCTTGACGTCCGCCTCGTTCGAGTTGGGGTTCTGTATGCAGATGAACGAGTCGAAGCCGGGCCGGCAGGTGCCTTCCGCGAAGTACCAGGTGGGCGCGGGCCCTACGGCGCCGACCACGTCGTGCCCTCCGGTCCACTGGCCCTTGTAGTTGAAGTACATGGGGCGCTCGGCCACGATCGCGGTTCCGTCCGTCGTCTCGACCTTGGCCGAGAAGTCGTGGGCGTTGTCGTCGCCTTCACCCAGGAAGTCCTTCGGTTTGACCGTCGCCCTGGAGTGGGCCGGTACAGTCATCGTCTGGGACTTCTGGGTGCCGTTGCCGAGCATGTAGGTGATCTTGACGTGCGATCCGGTCCAGCCGGGGTTCATGATCGAAAGGTAGGCGTCGTAGTTGGGCCGGGCGTTGCCCTCGGCGAAGAACCAGGCCGGCTCGGGCATCAAACCGCCGACGACGCAGTGCCCTCCGGTCCAGACACCGTTGTAGTTGAAGTACATGGACCTTTCGGCCACGAACTGGACGCCGTTCGTCGACTCCACCTTCGCGGAGAAGTCGTGCGCCGCGTCGTCCCCCTCACCGAGGGTATTCTTGACGGTGATCGTCAGCCTGGAATTCGGCTTTACGACTACGTTCTTCACGTTTGTCTGGCCGTTGCCGAGCATGTAAGTCAGCTTCACGTTGGCCTGCGTCCCGTTGGGGTTCTCCAGCGTGATGTAGGGATCGAACTGCGGCCTGCACGAGCCTTCCGCGAAATAATAGGTCGTCGGCGTCGTCTTATAAGGACGCATCATGTCGTTCTCTTCGTGCTCCAGGATGTGGCAGTGATAGACGTATCCGCCGGTGTAGGAGCAGAACTTCATCGCGAAGCGGCCGACGTTTCCAGGCGGGACTCTCACGGTGTCTTTCCAGCCTTGCTCGTTGGGGTCGGGTTGCGTCGCCGAACCCGTGTAGACGATCTTCTTGGTGGCATTGTAGAAGGGAACGTCGAAGGGACGCTTGTCCAGAAGGCGGAACTGCACCAGGTGGACGTGCATCGGGTGCGTGTCCACGGTCGTGTTGATGAACTTCCAGATCTCGATGTTGCCCAGCTGCGGGAACTCCGTGGCGGGATCCATCATCCCCAGGTTGTTCAGCTTCATTTCCAGCGGGCCGCCCGCAGCCTCGATCTCTTTCATCTCGATGTTGCGCTCCATGACGGCGGCGCCCTCAGGGATATCGTAGACGGGCCTTAAGAAACCGGGACGACTGCTGGTGTCCGGGCCGGCAAGTGGCTTGGTCACGCGGAACTGCATGATCCGCGGGATATCCGGCCCCCCGCCTCCGCCAGGATAGGGCGCGGGGGCATCGTTCATGAGCGTTATGGTCTTCCCCGCCATGCCCGAGAAGTCCACGATGACGTCGCAGCGCTCGCCCGGCGCGAACAGGAGCTTAACGAGCTCGACCGGCTCGGCCAGGAGGCCGCCGTCCGTCCCGATCTGCCACCACGGCACTGCCGGTGACATGCCCAGGTTATAGAACCTCGCGTTGGAGCCGTCGAGGAAGCGGAAGCGGTACTTGCGGGGCTCGACCCGCAGGAACGGCATCACTTTGCCGTTCACGACGCTCAGGTCTCCGAAGAACTCGGGCACCCACTGCGGGTGTATCCCTGGGTTGTCTCCCACCGTCGGATACACGATCTGCGCGCCGGCGTCCACCATCCGGTCCTGGATCACGATCGGTATCTCATAAGCTCCACTGGGGAGGTTCAGCGCCTTCTCTACTGGATCCCGGATGATATAGAAGCCCGCCATGCCCGCCATCACGTTTATCCGGTCTATTCCGATGGCGTGGTCGTGGTACCAGATCGTGGCGCCCTTCTGGACGTTCGAATAGTAAAAGAGGGCGGATTGCCCGGGGAGGATCTGCGACATCATACCCATGCTGTCGAAAACGCCGTCGCTGTCGGAAGGCACCTCGGCCCCGTGGACGTGGACCGTGGCCCGGACGTCCGGCCTCCCCATCATGCCCGGCAGCGTATGGTCGATCGAAGCCTGCAGCAGATGGGGCGTCGGCAGGTTGTTGACCCATCTCACGTACATCGGCTCGCCCGTGTTCACGTCGAAGCTCGCCGCCGGCGTGATGCCGTCATAGCCCCAGATGTTGGTGGGCGGCGCGTCCCTGTGGAGCTTCTGCGCTCCAGCCTTCATGGTGATGACGTACAGCGGCAGGCCGTTGAGCATCCCGGTCGGTTTCCTGGCGGCCGGCACCGGTAGCGCGTCGACGAACGGCGTCAGCGCCGGGCTCGAGCCGAACTGCCGCCCGGCTTCGAGGACCCCCGCCATCTTCCATGCGCCGGGGATCGCCATCCCAAGCCCCGCGACAGCCGTATATTTGATGAATTCCCGCCTCGTGATCATGTCTCGAACCCCCTTGGATCATCCACACACAGTTCACTGGCGAACGGTCCCGCAGGTACATCCCTCCTTTTCCAGCATGAAGACTTCCCTGCGCCATCCGTGCATGCTTCCGGAAAGAAACAGGAGCGCTTTTTTTATTCCGCCCGCCAGGTGCTCCTCCTGCTTCGATCTCAAGCTTTCCGCGCCGATATTTCCCATCAGCCTCACCACGCCCGCCGTCAGGTGAACGACAAGCACCGCCGGCACCCTCCCGTTCGTTTTATAATGGTTGCGTTGGCCGGGAGGCGCGGATGCGCAGCGCATAAAGGGGACAGGCACCCTTATGCGTTTGCAGACCGCGCATGCGCGCGGGATCGAATCGAGGCTGGTGCAGTGTTCAAGCGACTGGTGGTCACGGGTGCGGTTGCCCTGCTGCTATTGGTCTTGATCCCTTCTCCTGGAGCGATGGCCGCGGGTGCGTCCGGCACGATACACGACGTGAACGGCCAGGGTGTCGGGGGCGCGTTCGTCATGCTTTTCGACAACAGCGCTAACGCCGTTGGCTACGCGATAACCGCGCTGGACGGTAGCTTCACCTTTCTGAATCCTCTCGACAACACGCCTATTAGCGACGCGACCGTCGATGGGACGGACGGCTTCGTGGTCGAGCAGCAGTCTAACCCGCCGCAGGTCGGCTCCGACAATCTCGGGATCTATCAGTATCAACCGAGGGCTTACCTGAAGCCTGTGAACACACCGGTGGCTATCGTGCTGCCGCTGGTATCGAGCTTCGTGCTCGAGGGCTACCTGCAGGACGGCACCATGATGCGCTGGGGGGACTTCGTCTCCTCTGGCCCCGGGCAGGAGGGCGCGGCCTTCGCCTACATGACCAACCTCGACGAGGAAGAGCAGCCCGCGGTNNCTGGAACGTCAAGAACTACGGCAAGCTGTGCCTGAAAGCCGACAACGGGGGCGCCGGTTTCCAGCTCCCCGCGCAGGGCGGCTCACTGGTCATCAATGTCAACCTCGAGCTCGCCCGGACAGCCATCAACGACCTCTCGCGCCGCCAGACGTTCTACCAGACCTACATCACCGACGAGGACATCCCGGGGGAGATCGCTACGGCCGCGGCCACCACCAACGTCGACGACCGGCTGAGCAACGCGCTGCAGCTGCGCGACCACCTCGAGCTGAAGGCGGCCCGCAACTCGATAAACGCGGTGCGAAAAGGCACCCTTAAGGTCACCGCGAGAGACGTGGACGGCAACCCGGTCAAAGACTGCGCCGTAACCATCAACCAGACTGCTCACGATTTCCTGTTCGGCGCCAACGGCGGGGCACCGTTTACCCAGCAGCAGCCGGTCTGGCAGAGGATCAAGGACATGGGCTGCGAGCTGGCGCCGGTGCTGCCGGCCTGGGGATTCACCGAGAACCCTAACTCGCCATACCAATACATGGGCAAGACCTACGTTGAGTCTGAATTCGGCATCTCGCAGCTCAAGGATATGGGTTTCAAAGTCAAGATGACAGGTTCGGTGTGGATGCAGGGAGCGATGGGGATTCTGCCCCCCCGGACCGCAGGGATGACCTGGCAGGAAATACGCACCGCCAACCTCGCCAACCAGGACCTGCTGCTCAACGACTTCAAGGACGATGGCGTCATCTGGGAGGCCATGAACGAGCCTGCAACCACCAACACGGTGGGGATGCCGAGGCCCGATATGGCGCAGATGCTCAATACGTCCGCGCTGAACATCAAGGCCGCTAACAGCAACCTGAACACTCTGGTCAACAGCCCGCCGGAGTTCGACTTCGGCTACAGCTACCAGTCCTACAACCTCGACGACAACCTAGCCGTGAACGATTACAGCACGACCTACTCCGACTTCCTCAAGCAGGCGCGCACGACGCTCGGCAATCTCGACTCCATCGACACGATCGGGATCCAGTTCTACCCCGGGGCCCATGTCAGCCCCCAGTACGGAGCGGGAGAGGCCCCGGCGTTCACCCCGTCCTGGCTGGTCGACACCGCCAACAGGTACAACACACTCTTCGGCAAGCCGGTACATATCACCGAGCTCTCGTTCCCGTCGAGCTACGACACCGGCACCTGGCACTCCGGCTATTGGAAGCAGCCTTGGGACGAGGCGACTCAGGCCGACTACGCCGAGAGCGTCTACACGATGATGTTCGCTGACCCCAACGTTCATTCGGTGCTCTACTGGGACATGTCCGACGACGGATCCTTCGTCACTGATGGAGGGCTCATCAGGGCGGACCTTTCGGCCAAGCCCTCGTTCACCAGGATCCAGGGGCTCATCGACAGCTGGACGACCCACGATGAGGAACAGTTGACCGACACTGGCGGGCAGACGACGCTGGGGGGCTTCGGGGGCGACTACGACGTGACTGTCGTGGCGCCGGACGGCAAGACCGTCAACACCACCGCGCACATCGACGAGCGCCAGGAGAACGACCTGACCGTGGGCGGCTTCAACCCGGTGCCTACCACCACCAGCATCGTGCCAGACCACAAGACGGCCGGCGACCCGGGATTCACGCTGGCCGTCAACGGGACCAACTTCGTGGCCGGGTCCAAGGTGCACTGGAACGGGGCGGAGCGCACGACGACCTATGTGTCCGACACTCAGATCACGGCGGCCATCCCGGCGGGCGACATAACCACCGACGGCACCGCGAGCGTGACCGTGATGAACCCCGGCAACCTGGAATCGAACGAGCAGACGTTCACAATCGGCACGGTGCCGGTTCCAACGACGACCTCTCTCTCGCCGGACCACAAGACGGCGGGCGACGCGCAGTTCACCCTCACCGTCAACGGCACCAACTTCGTGGCCGGCTCCCGCGTGCGATGGAACGGGGTCGATCGCACCACCAGCTACGTGTCGGACGCCCAGCTGACCGCTACCATCACTTCGGGCGACATCGCCACGGCGGGGACTGCGAGCGTGACCGTGTTCAATCCCACGCCGGGCGGCGGCATATCGAACGCACAAACTTTCACCATCAACAACCCTTCGCCTGTCACAACCGGGCTCTCGCCGGACCACAAGACAGCCGGCAATCCGGGCTTCACCCTCACCGTCAGCGGCACCGGTTTCGTTGCCGGGTCTCAGGTGCGGTGGAACGGCTCCGCCAGGGTTACGACGTACGTGTCGGATACCGAGGTCACCGCAACAATCCCGCAGAGTGACCTCTCTCCGGCCGGGCAGGCGCAAGTCACGGTCTTCAACCCGGGCCCGGGTGGAGGCGCTTCGAACCCTCAGGCGTTCACAATTGACGAATCACCGGCGCCGGCGCCTACCCTGTCGATGATCACTCCGGTGACCGCCTCCAACGGCGGCAGCGTCACTGTTGCGCTCACTGGCGACAACTTCGTCAACGGTGCGGCCGTCGCGCTTTCCAGGTCCGGAGCGGCCACCGTTCATGCAACCAACGTCCACGTCACGTCGGCTCAAGAGATAACTTGCACGCTGGGGCTCAAGGGCGCAAAGGCCGGCAGCTATACCGTCTCGGTGACCAACCCCGACGGCAAGAGTGCCGATCGCGAAGACAGCTTTACGGTCACCGAGGCGCCCGCTCCTCAGAAGCCCGAGCCCCCAGCGCCTGTCGTCGCCACCACCCCCACCTGGTACCTTGCAGAGGGCACCTCCGACTACGGCTTCACAACCTACGTCACCATAGAGAACCCCAACACGGTAGCGGTTACAGCCAGCGTCATCTACATGACCAAGGCCGGGCCTAAGACCCGCCCCGACCTCAAGTTGCCTGCCATGTCACAGACGGTCATCAACCCGGCAAACGACATAGGCGCAACAGACTTCTCCACCAAGGTCACCTGCAAGGAAGGTAAGACCATCTGCGTGGACCGCCGCATGACCTGGACCGGTCCGGGAGCCCCCTCTCCAGAGGGACACTCCAGTGTTGGGGTAACCGCCCCGGCCAGGACCTGGTACCTGGCCGAAGGCTCCAGCAAGTGGGGATTCGAGTGCTGGCTGCTCATCCAGAACCCGGGGACCACAACAGCCCACTGCGCCGTGACCTACATGATAGAGGGCTCCGGCCCCCAGGTGTTCCACCACGACGTGCCCGCCGGTTCACGGGCCTCCTTCAACATGGCAGATGACATAGGACCGGCCGACGCCTCCATCAAGGTGACATCGGACATCCCGGTCATCCCCGAGCGCGCCATGTACCGCAACAACAGGCGCGAGGGACACGACTCCATCGGGACCACTACCTCGGCCAAGGACTACTACCTGGCTGAGGGCACCACCGACTGGGGCTTCACCACCTACGTGCTGGTGCAGAACCCCAACGCGAGTGCCAACACGGTCAACATCACCTACATGACCCCCAAGGGCCCGGTAGCCCAGGCCCCCTTCACCATGGAGGCCAACTCGCGTAAGACCATCAACGTCAACAATCTTCCCGGCATGTCCAGGACCGACTGCTCCATACACGTTCAAGGGAGTCTGCCCATAATCGCCGAGCGCGCCATGTACTGGGGGGCGGGCACACCCTTAGGTGAGGCCTGCCACGACTCCATCGGCATGGACAGCCCCCACACGACCTTCTACCTGCCCGATGGTGAGACCTACAACGGCATGGAGACCTGGACCCTGGTGCAGAACCCCAACAAGATCAACGTTACAGTGGAGATCAGCTACCTGACGCCGGACGGCAAGGGTATCGTGACGTTCAACGACATAGTGCCGGCCAACTCACGCAAGACCTACAACATGACCGACAAGATCGGCGCGGGCAGGGCGGCTATCATGGTCACCTCCCGCACAACCAACGGCAAGATAATGGTGGAGCGCTCCATGTACTGGAACAACCGCGGCGCGGGCACCGACACAATCGGCGGGTTCGCCGACCAGTAACGCAAGTTTTGGGGTCAGACCCCCGTAAAGCCAAATATCAGGCCAAGTGGGGGCAAGCCCACACTGTTGAATATCCGCCATCCGTACAAAGCCGTCGAGACGACGGCTCCAGGCCAACAAATCACCTTCTGGCGAGGGTATCCTCTCCTGAGTGAGTCGGCCTCCATCGACTCGAAGGAGAGGATGCCCGAGCACCCCGGCGGCGATCCAATTCTCCCGGGGACGGAAACTAAAACGTACCGTTACCGTTAAGTCATTTAGAGCGGAAGAAGCAAAAAACAGAGGCGGGAAGCATGAGAACAGTATTGGTCGCGGACGATGACCCCATCACCGTCGAGAGGATCAAGGACAGCCTCGGGCCTCGCGATTACAGTGTTCTATCGGCCCGCAATGGGAAAGAGTGTCTGAAGACCGCGAAGAAACACAACCCCGACATCATCATCCTCGACCTGATCATGCCGGTCATGGACGGCATAGAGGCGCTGACCGAGCTTCGAAAATCCTCGGACGTCCCCGTCGTGATCATGTCGGCTTACGGGAACCCGGAGAAGGTCGAGGAGGCAAGGGAGCTCGGGATAGAGTGCTTTCTCAACAAGCCGTTCGACCCCGTGGTCCTGGTCGACGTGCTTGACGTCATCCTTCTTTAGCGCCGGCGTCACGTCCGCCTATCGGAGCCGGCTCCGCGAAGCACGCCTCACCCGTTGAACGGCGTTATCTGCCACAGCAGCAACCACCAGCGGCCGTCCTGCCGCCTGTACGTCGCCGCGACGTGGAACTCCCCGTGAACCTCGCTTCGCTCAAACGTGATGCTCTCGTAGCAGTGATATGTCGGAGTCGCCACGGCTTCGGATGCCGCGACCAGCTCGTAGTCCTCCATCTCAAACCTGTTCAGCGTCAGCTTGGGGAAAAGGTCCTCCAGGATGTCTCTCTTGGGAGTCCGGCCGAAGTAGTTGATCTCGATGAAGTCGTCCGCCATCAGGTCGTCGAGCGACCGCGCGTCCCGCTCGACCCAGGCATCGCGCCGGCATTCCTCCAGCCTGATGAGCTCTTCTTTGATGTCTGACAGTGCCATGCCGCATCAGCGCCTTTCTATCCGGCAAGGCTCCAACGACGCCGCCAGTATATCAACAGGCGCCGGCGAGGGACAAAGAACGCCTGCTCGTCGGGGCGGACCGTCAGCGGGGCACCTCCAGCGCTGGGTCCAATACTCAACCGCAAGCCAGCGTAAGGTTTCCGACGCCTCCCGGTTATATGCACACAAGAGACAAGGAGCGGGCAGGGATCCGCTTGAACCGGAGGTGAGAAAGATGTCCGAGTCGATGATGAACAAGATCCAGGAACCCCTCGCCGAGGAGCTCTCGCTCACAACCGGGGAGAGCGACTGGCGGGACCTGGTGATCCTGCTGGACCTGGCCGCCTGAGGGGGATACCGCCGGCTTTCCTCCCGGTCTTCGGCGGCGGCTCACAAAAATGCACCACCGGTGCCTGGCACCGGTGGTGCATTTTCTATCCGTCTATTCTGCAGCAGGCGCCCCGGGGGCCGGCGTCATGACCTGTGGCGATGTCTCCAGCAGCCGCCTGTACGCGTAAACCGTGGCCATGACCACGATCGGCGTCGAGAACAGCAGCCCGATCCCACACAGGATCGCGCCAACAAAAGTTATCCCGATGAAGATTATGAAGAGCAGCAGCAGGTTCCACATCGAGCCCTTGGTGATCTCGCCGCTCCGCTTGAGAGCGTCGAGCGGGTCCATGTTCTGCTCGATGACGAAGTACCCGAAGAAGTGGTACTTGATGCCCCAGTAGATGCCGGGGATCACGCAGAGGATCAGCCCCGCAAAGACCAGCAGGAAATACAGGATGGCGGCCAGGATGAACTTTCCGAAGTAAGGGCCGGCCGAGTAGATGTCTTTGAAGTCCGGCTCGCCTCCCTTGTTGAGCCGCAGGGTGATGTTCACGACGCTCATCTGGATGAATATCGCGAGCAGCCAGCCGATGACGTAGAGAACGATCGTGATCGCGGGGTACTTGAGGAAGGCGCCGCCGATCCCGTAGAAGACGCCCTCGACGACCCAGAAGATCAGGAACACCAGGACGAAGAAACCCACGTTCTCCTTCATGCTGTTCCAGCCGTAACTTACGGCCTTACCGACGTCCAGCCTGTCCTCGTCCATCGCCACCTCCAGGTCGGTTTTATCGGATCAAGTATATATGGTGTGCCGCTAGCCTTCTATTGTATGAGTGCCTGTGGGGCGCGCCCGTCCGTCAGGAGATCGGGCAGGAATCGGTACGGGTCGGCAGCATCCCACGCCAGGTGTTGACCAGCAGGTTGGTGCAGAACATCCCCTTCATGGACGCCAGCACGTACTCCCTCTCAGCCGGCTCGCAGAGCGCGAGGAACCGCTCCTCGACCTCGGCCGGAACGCCGGAGGGCTCGGTCAAAATCGACCTCACGTAGAGGAGGGCGCAGTGGGTCTTCTCGTCGAAGGCCGCGGGGTCCAGAACGAAGAGGTCAGCCAGTTGCTGGCGGGAGATTCCTGCGGCCCGACCGAACCGCGAGTGAGCGGAGAGTCACTGTGGACACCCGTTGGCATCCGCGGTTACGATCATCACCTGCTCCCGGAAAGCGGGGTCCATGGCACGCAGGATGTAGATCCTGACCAGCGCCTCCTGCATCGAAAGCAGCTCGCGCAGGTGGTGGAGGAGCTGGCCCGGGCTGCGGTAGCGCCTGCCGCCCGCCGGGACTCCGCCGTCCTCCCAGTCGTGCTCGTGCATGCTGGCAACCGGTTCTCCGTCTCGCCTGATGACGCGCGAGGCGATGGCAAGACCGATTGCCGCTGCGCCGCCGACTTTCCAGAGCTTCATGGACACCTCCTGTGTCGTGACCCATTATACTTCGCCCGAAGCCCGCGCGAGGAGGTTAGTCACCTGCTCTGCTGAAGTTATTCCCGAGCGGCCGGAACGCGGAGGGACGGCGGTGTCATGAGCTTCCACACAATAATGGAGAACGTCAGCAAGATCGTTGACGGTTTTGGCGTCGGCATCATCATCCTCGGCCTGTTGGCCTCGTCGGTGATGTTCCTCATAGACGAGTGGAAGCAGTGGCGCGGCAAGCCCGGACAGACACGGATTGAAGAACCCTTCACGTTCTACCGGCAGAGCCTGGGCAGGAGCATCCTCATCGGCCTGGAGTTCCTGATCGCGGGCGACATCATCCGCACGGTCGCGGTCTCACCCACGTTCTACAACCTTGGCACCCTGGCGATACTGGTGGTCATCAGGTCTTTCCTCTCCTGGGGGCTCTCGATGGAGATCGAAGGGCGCTGGCCCTGGCAGGCTCCGCGCGGCGCGCCGCCGCCTTCCAGGGGGCAAGCCGCTTCCCGGGACGGTCAGGCCCCCGAAGGCTGAGGGGAGGACCAGGTGCCTTTCACGCTACCGGATTATCGAGAGCCGGCCCTGGGCGCGGAGCCTCTGGCCTCGTGCCCTGACGCGGCGCTCGCTGCGGTAACCTCGCCCGGCGTCGCTCCCGAGGGCTACCACGCGACCACCATCTACCCCGAGTACGTGAAGGTCTCCGGCAGGTGGGTGCTCGCGACCGAGAGCCGCATGGATTGCGTTATCGTCGTTCGCGAGGACGGCTCGCTGGAGGTCAAGGAGTTCAGGAGGCTCGAGCCCGGCGAGCGGGTAGTGGTCGGCCGCGCCGAGGATGGTTCGCAGGGCATCCTGGTGCACGCCACGGGCTTCGCCGGCGACGCGAGCCGCTCCAGCGAGCCCTTCGTCTTCCGCACCGGCAGGACCCGCGAGACTGCCTACTCCAGGGACTACAACACCCTCTACGACCTTCTCGAGTTCGAGCGGGCCAACGGCTGCGTGGTGTGGGTGCTGGGACCCGCGGTGGCATTCGACCACGACTCGCGCGAGGCGATGTCCGCCCTGATCCGCGGTGGCTTCGTCGACGCCGTGCTCGCCGGCAACGCGCTGGCCACCCACGACCTGGAGGCGTCACTTTTCAAGACCGGACTGGGCCAGAACATCTACACCCAGGAGTCGGATGAGGGCGGGCACTACAACCACCTGGACACGCTTAACATGGCGCGGGGAGCGGAGTCTATCGAGGCGCTCATCGAGCGTGAGGGCATCCGGGACGGGATCGTCCACTCCTGCGTACAGGCGAAGATACCACTGGTCATCGCCGGCTCCATCAGGGACGACGGGCCACTGCCGGAGACGATAGCAAGCGCTTATGATTCGCAGGACGCGATGCGCGCCCAGACCCGGAAAGCAACAACCCTCATCGCCCTTGCCACCCAGCTCCACGCGATAGCGGCGGGCAACATGACCCCGTCGTACCAGCTGGTGGACGGACGGGTGCGCCCCGCCTACATCTACGTGGTGGACGTCTCCGAGTTCGCGGTCAACAAGCTGCGGGACCGCGGCACGCTCGAGGTGAAGTCGATCGTCACCAACGTCCAGGATTTCCTCGTTCACCTCTCCAGGCGGCTGGGTGCCGCCGATTAATGCAACAAAAGGGGTAAGGCCTTTTGTGTTGCAGATTCCGTGCAGCTGTTTGCGGGCGAGCCCCTGACGCTACGGCGTGGGCAGGCGGATGAACGCCCGTGCCGGCGCTCCCTCGGCGCCCTCGATGCGCAAAGGCAGGCAGAGCAGCTCGCAGGGGCCTACGGGCAAGCCCACCAGGTAGAGGCACTCGATTATCCAGACGCCGCCGGCCAGCAGGACCTTGTGCGTCTCACTTGCTTCGGCGGGGCTCAGGCTCCCCACCGAGAGATAGTCGAACCCCACGCACCTGACCCCGCGCTCCACCAGGAACCGGGCGCCTTCGGGCGAGATGTGGACGTAGTCAGCGATCATGGGGGCGTCGAGCCAGTCGCTCCGGGAGTTGGCGGTCTTGAAGATCACACGCTCGCCGGCTCGGATGTCGTGCGCCTCGAGCTCGCCGGGCTTCACCGACTCGCGGTCGGCAATCTCGATTATCCGGGCCTCCCCAACTGTGACGTCGGCGGGCATCTCATCGATGCTGGCGCCCCCCTCGATGAAGTGGAGGGGAGCGTCCATGTGGGTGCCGGCGTGGGTGCTCAACGTGATCATGGAGATGTTGTAATCCGCGCCCTGCTCGATGCGCATCCTTCGCGCCACCTCGACCGGCACGTCACCCGGCCACCCGATCACGTCGTTGCGCAGCGGCACGCTCACGTCTATCCAGTCCATTGTTCCTCCCAGGGGACGGGCGCGAACTTCGTCACCGGAAGTATAGCCTGTCACAAGCGCGTGTTAGAATCCGAACAGTGAAGGAAATACCGCCGCGGCATGAGGAGGACCGATCGGATGTCCCTGTCGGACGCCCCACGAAAATCGAACGTGACCCACATCGGCCGGGCCCGTAAGCCGCTGAGCGCTCTGGCGGCGGCCGAAGACGCGCTGCCCGAAAGGGTCGAGGTGGCGCGCGCCTTCGAGGACCCCGGCTGCGATCACCGCACCCGCTTCCAGCTCGACCGTGACCGCATCCTCTACAGCGGCTCCTTCCGCAAGCTCCAGTACAAGACGCAGGTCTTCGTGACCCACGAGGGCGACCTCTACCGCACCCGCATGACCCACACCATCGAGGTCATGCAGATCGCGCGCTCCATCGCGGGGATGCTGGGCCTGAACGAGATGCTCGCCGAGGCCATCGCGCTGGTGCACGACATCGGGCACCCTCCGTTCGGGCACGGCGGAGAGACCACCCTCGACCGCCTGCTTGCCGGCAGGGGTGGCTTCGACCACAACGTCCAGGGGCTGCGCGTGGTCGAGAAGCTCGAGCGCGCCTATCCGCAGTTCCGCGGGCTCAACCTCTGCTGGGAGACCCGCGAGGGCATGGCCAGGCACTACACCATCTTCGACCACCCGCCGTTGCTGGTGGAGTTCGGGATCTACAGCCAGCCTTCGGCCGAATGCCAGGTGGTCGACGCCGCCGACACCATAGCCTTCTGCACCCACGACCTGGATGACGCGATGCGGATCGGGCTGGTCAGGCCCGACTGGCTCGAGAGCAAGGCCGCCGAGACACCCCTCATCGCGCGGCTACTCGATGTGATGCGCGAGTCGCCGTCTCAAGCCACCTGGGAGATGGGCGCCTCCGGGGGCGACGTCAGTCGCATGCGGGCGATAAGCTCCATGATCGGCGAGCTGATAGTCGACGTGGCCGACGCCACCAGGCTCAACATCGCCTCAGCCGGGGTCGAGACGGCCGAAGGGGTCCGCCTTCACGAGAATCCGCTGGTGGGCTTCTCCAGCTCGGCGCAGAGCCAGGTCGAGACGATCTGCCGCTGGATGCTCGACGAAGTCTACACCAACCCTGTCGTCGGCCGGATGATCTACAAGGGCGAGCGCATGCTCAACGGCATCTACGACGCCTTCCTGGAGAAGCCCGACCTTCTGCCCCGGCAGCTCAAGGAGGACGCCGAGCACGACGGGCTCGAGCGCACGGTGTGCGACTACCTGGCGGGCATGACCGACCGATACGCCATGGACCTGTACGCCATGCTCTACCAGCCCTACGTCAGGACTACCGACTGGTTCTAACCGGGCTAGACCCCTTCGAAGATGACACGGGTGATCCTGTCCAGACGGAACGAGCGGGTGGTCCCATCCGAGCAGGCCGCGTCGAGGTAGTGGTTCCCCCTCACGCAGAAGAAACTGAGCGGCCGGACCTCCATCGTGCGCTGCGGCCTGGCCCCGCTCCTGTAGGTGATGAGCGCACAGGCCTCGAATTCTATCGCCTCGCCGAGGGCGCGGCCGACCTCCTCGAGCTCGTCCGGCAGCGGGACCTCGGTCGCTATCCCCGCCCCCAGCACACCGGTGGTGCAGTGCTCGATGTAATAACCGAGGGTGGTGTCCCTCCATCCTGGGTGGCAGGTCACCGCTCTCTCGAAGATCATCCGCGCCGCCACCGCGTCCGAGAGGGCCCGGTGATAACCCTCAGGGAAGATCTCCAGGGCCTCGGCGACAGTCTGCAGCCGGTAGTTGGGCATGCGAGGCAGCAGCCGCTTGGAGGCCTTGATGGTGCACAGGACGTGTGCCGGCGGCACCTGCATCCCCGCCCTCAGCAGCTCGGTTGAAACGATGGAAGAATCGTAGCGCGCGTTGTGGGCGATCAGCACGCACCCCCGGCTGAACTCAGCCAGCCTCTCCAGCGCCTGCCGCGCCGGAGGCGCGCCCCGCACCATCTCGTCGGTTATGCCGTGCACCCTGGAGGCACCCGTTGGTATCGCGCACCCGGGGTCGACCAGCATCTGAAGTTGCTCGCCCTCCTCGCCCAGCTTGAAGCGGACCGCCCCCACCTCCACGATCCGCGAAAGGGAAGACAACCCGGTGGTCTCCAGGTCGAGGGCGCAGAAAGAAACCTCGGTTATCAAGACTTCAACAGATATGTCGTGCGCTCCAGGGGAGCTCCGCTCGCTTTGCCTCAAGGTAAGTCCCCGTGTCTGGTTTTGTGCGGCCACCCATGATTCTACCCAGTATCGTGGAGCCGGTCATTGACAGTGAATGAGAGGGGGCAGGGTGAGCCTTTTGCTCGCTGGTCCTCGCGTCTTT
>PMJJ01000008.1 GCA_003157385.1 Actinomycetota bacterium
GCCACGAACAGGTCGGCGCCCCCGACCAGCAAGAGAAGGGCGAACAGCAGCACCAGGTCGCCGGAGAAAAACCCGAAGATGATGCAGGAGACCCACGCCAGCGCGATGGCCTTCACCACAGGCGCCAGCCAGATGACCGCGCCCAGCGTGCCGCCGGTCGCTATCGCTTCCTGGTCGAAGGCCGCCGAAAGCCAGGCCACGTGGGACGCGGCGCCGCGCCTCTCGCCGCCCGCCAGCGCCGTACCCATCCCCGTGGAGACGGCTTCCGCCAGAAGACCGGACAGCAGGATGAACAGGATTCCGGGAAACAGGACCAGGTAAGCAATCTTGCCGACGAACGCCATACCGCCTCCAGAAAAAGGGTTGCCCTCAAGGGACTTTCAGGGTCCGTTCCGGACGAGCCGACCCGTTTTCCATCAAACCTCTTGAGGGCTAGTTGAATCTATAAAATCCAGGGGCCTGCGTCAAGTGCTTGAGTTGCACAAAACGTCTCTTTGCCAGCGATTTATCAAAGTTATATTATTGCGAGCGTCATCTTATGGACCGATCGACCGGGGAACACGCTTGGAAGAACCAGTAGAAGTCATCATCGTCGAGCCTCTGGACACGGACCTTTCCCTCATCGAAGCACTTGGAGCCAACGCCGCCTTCCGCCTTTCGTCGGTCGTCGGCCCCTCGGAGGGCCCGGTGGGCGAGTGGTTCGAGCGGCGGGGCGTCAAGCGCTTCGACCAGCTTGCCGAGGTGGAACGGCTTCTTCCCGGCGTGCTGGTCATCTACCTCGGCAAAGGCCTTCCGCCCGCCGAGGTGGTCGAGCGGGCCACGTCGCACGGACTCTCGATAATCAGCCGCGACGTCATCACCCACCTCGCGGCGCAGCCGCTCGCCGAGCGCAAAGGCCCCGCGACCGGCGATGTCATCGGCAGGTATCGCCGGCTGCTGGAAGATTACTTCCCCACCTCCAGGAGCTCGTCGACCGCGGTCAAGCTGACCGCGTGCCTGACCGAGGTGACGACCATCTGGAGGGCGACCGGCGGGGCGATCCTCACCTCCGTGACCGGGGCGACGCTCTCTATCGCCGCACAAAGGGGGCTCGACCTGCCGCGGGACTCGGCGATCAAGCTCGACCCGGCGTCGCCGCTTCTGATCTCCATAAGCCGCGGCAAGCACGAGATCTTCAACGACTTCCCCGGCGAGCTGCTGCCGGGTGTCAAGGCTCCCTCGGCGGTCGTCGTCTCGATCAAGGCGTCGGCGACCGTGCGCGGGGCGCTGGTCCTCTGGTCGGACGAGGCGGAGGCCTTCTCCAAGGACGACCTCGGCGCGCTGGCCCTATTCGCATACTACCTGGCGATGATCATCGAGGTGGACGAGATAGGCGAGAGGCTGGGCGAGAACCTGGTGACCGATCCGCTGACCGGCCTCCACAACAGGAAGCAGTTCGAGTACAGGCTGGAGCAGGAGTTGCTGAGGGCAAAGCGCTACACGCTCAACCTCTCGCTGGTGGTGATAGACGTGGACGACTTCGGCAAGTACAACGCGGCGTGCGGCCAGATGCTGGGCAACCTGGCGCTGTCCGACATCGCCTCGATACTCATCAAGGGAACGAGGGAGGTCGATTTCGTCGCGCGCATCGGCGGCGACGAGTTCGCGCTGGTGCTTCCCGAGACCAACAGGCTGGGTGCCCTGGGCCTGGCCGAGAGGCTGCGCGCGGACATCGCCGGCTACCCGTTCCCGGTGCCGGAGAACGTCGACGCGATGAACCTGACCGTGAGCGCGGGCATCTCCAACTTCCCCAGCGCCGCGGGCGCCGACGGTGACCTCCTGGCCGCGGCTCACATCGCCCTGGAGGGCGCGCGCAGAGGGGGCTCGGACACGATAAAGCTGTGGGACGAGAAGCTGGAGGAGGAACAGTAGCAGGCCGCTGAGCCTCTACTTGCTGCTCCAGTGCGGCTTGGCCCTGACGTCGAATCCCGCATCCCCCGGAGCCTTGATGATGTAGACCGGCGTGCCCACGTCCACCATCTCGAAGAGCTGCTCGACGTCCTTCATGTACATCCTGATGCAGCCGTGCGACACGTTCTGCCCGATCGACCAGGAGGACGGGGTGCCGTGTATCAGCACGCCCGTGGCNNGTCGCCCAGGACGAGCCGGGGTTGCTCCAGGACGGGTTGCGCTCCTTCTGCACGATGTTCCAGGCGCCGGGCGGCGAGGGCCAGTCGGGCGAGCCGCAGGCGACCGGGAACTCGACCAGGAGCTTGTCGCGGTTCCAAAGCGAGAGCTTGTGCTCGGCGATGTTTATCTCGATGATCTTGCCGAAGATGGCGTCCGTCACGTTCGCGGGAGTGCGGCCCGGCTTGACTATGGCGGTGCGGTCGGGCCTCATCAGCGCCGCGTCCACGTCCTTGCGCAGCTGGGCCATGTCGGTATTGCGTCCGTCCTCAGCCGGCATGATCACGGGCTTGCCCGAGGTCGGGTCCACGTAGGCGTCGCGAGGGAAGCGGTTTATCTTGTTGACCACCGTGTCCAGGGAGCTCTGCACCCGGCTGGAATCGCTGGTGGCGACTATGGAGACGTTGATCTGCCTAGGGCGGTTGACGAAGCGCCTGGCCATGCGCTCGACGATGTTGACGTTCCACGCGGCCCGGTAGGCCTCCCCCACCATCCTGGGATAGTCGAGCATGACACCCAGTTCCGCCGGGGAAATCTGGTACGTCTCTTTGTCGACCTTCAAGGTGAGTGGGCGGCTGGCCACTCCGGCGAGGTCGTGCTGCACCCTAACGAGCGCCTCCGTCCGGCTGAGGCCCGCCACGCTCACGCCGACCACCCTGACGCCCTGGGGGAACTTGCCGTTGGCGAGCACGTCCTCCACCAGCAGGTAGCCCGTGAGCCCTACAATGAGCGCGGCCAGGAGCAGCACCCCGAAGATGAGCATTATCCGCGACAGCTTCTTGGTTCCCAACCATCCCGCCGACCGCGACGGAAGACTTACAGCCTTCACCTGACCTCCTCGCCGGCAACCGAACTTCCGTATTATATGCGGCGGGTCGCGAGCATAACAACGACTTCCGCCCCATGTTCAGCTGGTCCGAGCCTATTCCTTGCCGGCCTGCTGGAGGGAGGCGAGCGCCGCCTGCCTTATCTTGTCGAGCCGCTGTCCGGCCAGTCCCTCCACGCCGGAGGCGTCCGGCCCATCCAGCCAGCGGAGCAAACCCTCGAGGGCCTGGACGGACTCCACGCCTTTGATGTTCCCCAGCGCTCTCACCGCCGCGAAGACCTTCCCCCACTGCCGCGGGCTGGCCAGGTCACCCTTCTCGACCCTCTCGCGCAAGTAAGAGTCGAGCAGCCCCACCGCCACCTTCTGGCGGCTGAGCCCGTAGACCCTGATCGCCGCGTGGTCGAGGCAGCCGTGCGCCAGCAGCCGTCCGGCGAAGCCGTCCGGGTCGATCGCGCGCAGCATGTCCCGGGCGGCCGTTATGACCTTGCGGTTGTCGCCGGCGATGAATTCGTCCAGGAGGTCCGCATACCTTGCGGGCTCGGTGACCTTTCCCAGCGACCGCAGCGCGGCTATGCGGATCTCGGGCCGGTAGCCCCACCTGTCGCGCGCCAGGCGAAGGAGCGCCATGCGGGCGCCTTCGCCCCCGAGCTCACCCAGGCCCTCGACCGCCATTATCCTGTTCTCCAGCGAGGCGTCATCCAGCGCATCGAGCAGATACTGCATGTCGCCACGTTGTATGGCTCGCGCTATGTCGCCACTAAGTCCACGACTCGGATCCAACTCTTCTCCTGTTCCCCGTGGGGCAGGCTTGAGCCTGACCCGTCAGCGCATTGGCGCTTCAAACACAGCGCCGGTGGTGACGTCGCGAAGCGATGCACCTCCGGCGAGTTGCTACAGAAGAGATTATTTCATTAACGGCGTCAGGCCGCCCTCCAAGCAGAACAGGCAAGCGCTTAGTTGCGTTTTCACGATATCTGGAATGGCTTCAAACAGCGATATAGTAGAGCTTGTCCTGCTATAAATGGCTCTATAACAGTATTATTCGGGGTCGCCTTTTCACAAATGGCTTAACAAAGCCACGCGACGCTTGATTCAAATCCCGGCGTATGTATATAATCTACGACACCCAAAGGGTGATTTAATTGTTATGCACTCGCTTCAGGAAGAATAAGAGCGCGAAGTTCCCGCCGAAAACCGGCGGGTTTCGTGTCATACGCATAGGCATCGCTTTCGCGGCGCTTCTGTTGGCCGTCTCGCTGGTCGTGGCAGGTTCGCCGATGGCCGGGCCCGCGGGCCGGGCCCTGGCGCAGGCAGCCGCGTCCAAACCCGCCGCCACCGACACCATGGTGAAGGACGTCGTCACCCTCGACAGCGAGATCAACGCCTGCAAGTCGACCATCTCACAGCTGCAGTCCAAGTCCGAAGCCCTGGGAGCGAGGATTCAAGCGCTGGGCCCGCAGATCGCGCAGAACCAGTCCCGGCTGTCGGCCAAGCGGAAGGCGCTCTCGGCCCGCGCCAGGAGCATGTACGTCAACGGCCGCTACAACACCCTGGAGATGCTGGTCACCTCCAAGGGTGTAAACGACTTCTTCGAGCGCAAGGACATGCTGGCCCAGGTAGCGGCCAAGGACGCGCAGCTCATCGGCGAGGTCAAGACCCAGGCGGCGCAGCTGCAAGCCTCGATGACGGAGCTGAAGCAGAGCAAGAAAGAGGTCGACCAGGCGGGCGCCGAAGCGACCTCGCGCCAGCAGCGGCTGGAGAGTGCACGCGCCGAGAAGTCGGCTCTCATCGCCAAGGCCGGCGCCCAGAGCAGCGCGGTGGTGGCTCAATCGAACACGGTGGAGTCGAAGATCAGCCAGATCAATCCACCCTCCTCGGGGCAGACCATCGTGACCGGCCGCCCCACGGGCAACGTCATGATCATGGTGGCTTCAGGATATTCACCCCAGGAGCCCGGGCTGGACGACCACACCGCCTCCGGCATGAAGGCCCAGCACGGAGTCGTCGCTGTCGACCCCAGGGTCATACCGCTTGGCACCAGGCTCAACGTGGAAGGCTACGGAAACTGCATCGCGGGCGACACCGGCTCCGCGATCAAGGGCAACCGCATCGACCTCTGCTTCGACACCCTCGCCGAATGCAACGCATACGGGATGCGCAAGGTCAGGGTGGAGATCCTCAACTGGCGAGCGAATCTCTGACCCCTTTTCTCAACATCAATTACACGCCAGGAATGATTCCTACTGGTCAGCAGTCATCTTTGATTTTCTCTTATAGAGGGAAGTCCTGACGGGGACATGGTGAGCCTTTTGTGAGCGATTCGCAGCGTCTCGGGGAGTATGGGAAGTCTGCTGATATCAAAGACGCGAGGACCATTGAGCAAAAGGCTCACCCTGCCCCCAACCATTTGATGTTGCTACCACGCCTGCGAGTTAACGCCTACCGGCCGTGGAAATCGGTTATGGCCCGCTTCAAATCATCCCTCGACACTTTCCTGCGCTTTGCCGCCGGCAACGACCGCAGCAGTATCGGTCCGTAGCGCTTGGTGTTAATGCGGCTGTCCAGCAGTAGCACCTGGCCTTTGTCCTGGCGGGTCCTGATCAGCCTTCCCACCCCCTGCTTGAGGCGCAGAGCCGCGAGCGGCAGCCCCAGGTCCATGAAGTCGGAGCCGCCCTCCAGCCTTACCCGCTCGCTGCGGGCCACGAAGACCGGGCGCCCCGGACTCTCGAAGGGTATGCGGGTGACCACCACCAGCCGCAGCGTGCTGCCGCGGGCGTCCACCCCCTCCCAAAAGCTCGAGGTCCCGAACAGGCTGGAGGTCGGGTCCTCGATGAACTCCTCCGCCAGGCGGCGGCGCGAGTAGCCGGGCAGCTGGCAGAGCAGGTTGAGCCCCTGCCGCCTCATCTCGTCGACCAGCAGCTCGTAGGTCTTGAGCATAAGGCGCCTGTTGGTGAACAGCACCAGCACTCCCCCGCCCGCGGCCGTTATCACCTCGCCGATCACTTCGGCGATGCGCGGCTCGTACTCGCTCGACGACGGGTCCGGCATGTCGTGGAGGATTAGGATCTGCATCTGTCGAGAGTAGTCGAATGACGAGTCGAGGATGATCTGCTCGGGCGTGCGGACGCCGGGCAGGTCGAGGCCGATGCGCGAGCGGAAGAAGTCAAACGACCCGTTGACCGTCAGGGTCGCCGACGTGAGGACGACCGACGAGAGCACCTCCTGGTCGAAGAGCGCCTCGCTGAGCTCGGGCCCCACGTCTATCGGCGACGCGCGCAGCGCCTGCTGCTCGAAGCGGTCCTCGCCCGCCACGGTCGCCCACCTGACGCGCCCGTCCGACTCGCCGGAGAAGAATATCGCCAGCGCCAGCATCAGCTCTTCGGTCCGCGCGGACTTCCCGCTGGTGTCGCTCACGAGGTAGTCGATGTCGCTGGAGTCGTCGCCTCGCTCCTCGAACAGGGTGACCAGCCGCAGGATTCGCGCGTTGAGCTTGTCGAGGCTGGAGGAGAAGCGTTCGGCCTCCATCTTGAGGCGCTCGTACTCCAGGGACTCGACCTGTCCGTCGCTGAAGCGTATGTCGTTGAAAGAGTACTCGGTGCCCCCCGAGAACTGGCATAGCGCTACGAACATGCGCTCCAGGTCCTCAATGGCGAGCTCGCACGCCTCCTGCGCTTCGGCTATCTCGTAGCGCGCCGCCTGGTGCGCCTCCTCGGGCAGGCGCCTGGTGGCGTTGCCCTCCAGGTCCGCGAGGAAGCCGGAGCCGTCGAGCGGGTCGAAGAGGGACTCGAGGAAACGGCGGGTCTCGCGGTAGTCGACCTCGACCGTGTACTGTTCGGTGGCGACGTCCTCCAGCGTGTGGGCCTCGTCGATGACCGCGGTCTTGAACGCGAGGTTCACGCCCGCCAGCAGCAGGGAATGGTTGACCACCACGATGTGGGAGCGCTTGGCGCGGTAGAGCGCGCGGCGGTAGAAGCAGCAGCCGTCCTGCGCGAACCTGCACCGCCCGCCCGGGCACTCCCGGTGGTTGGCCATGACCTGCTCGTCCAGGCCACGCAGGTGAGGGACGTTCAGCAGTGAGATGTCGCCGGTGTCGCTCTCGGTGACCCAGGTCAGCAGCATGCCCAGCGCGCCCAGCTGGCGCTCGGCGAGCCGCCTCCTGCCGCTCAGCAGCGACTGCAGCTTGCGCAGGCAGAGGTAGTTGCCGTAGCCCTTGAGAACCGAGTACCTGAAAGAGCCTTTGCCCAGGGCCGCGTCCAGCGTCGGCAGGTCCTTGGTCGAGAGCTGGTCCTGCAGGTTGAGCGTGCGGGTGGAGACGACCACCGGGTAATCCGTCGCCTTCGACCACATCACGCCGGGCGCCAGGTACGCGAGCGACTTGCCCGTTCCCGTGCCGGCCTCCACCAGCAGGATGCGGTCTGATTCGAAAGCGCTTCGGACCGACTCGGCCATCTCGACCTGCTCGTCCCGCTCCTCGTAGTCCTTGAACTGCATCGCCACCGGCCCCTCGGGCCTGAAGATGTCGCGCACCTCGTCGGCGTGGACCGAGCCGCGCGCGGACGAGCCCTCCAGGGGGAGGATGTCGTCCCAGTACCTGTCCTTGCGCACCACCTGCTCCAGCTTCATCGGCTCGGCCCTGCGGCCGCCGGTGCGCTCCTCCAACACCCGGCGCAGCAGCAGCGTGAGGCCGCCCGCGTGGGTGGGCGCGTGGTCGGCCAGCGCCCTGATCATGGGCAGTGGCGCGTTGTAGAGGCCGTTCAGCAGGATGTTGAACACGCTGAAGAGGGTCTCGGCGTCGTCGCAGGCGCGGTGCGCCCGACCGGTGTCTATGCCCCACATGCGGGCGAGGTCGGCCTGCCGGTGGCTCCTCAGAGAGGGCATCAGTATGGTGGCCAGGTCGAGGGCGTCGATGTAGGGGTTGGTGAACCGGCCGTACCCCGTGCTGCTGTAGACCGAGCGCAGGAACTCCTCCTCGAAGCGCGAGTAAGCCACCACGGTCGCCTCTCCGATGAACCCGGCGAGGTCGCCCAGGCAGTCCTCAATCCTGGGGGCGCCAGAGACGGTCTCGTCGTCGATGCCGGTCAGCACCTTGATCTCGGAGGGGATGGGGCAGCCCGGGTCGACAAACGTGGAGAGCCTCTCGATCACATGCTCGCCCTTGGCGCGGATGGCCCCGATCTCGATGATGCGGTCGCGCTCCGGGTCGAAGCCGGTGGTCTCGATGTCGAGCACGACATAGGCCATGTCGCCGCCCAGGGTGGCCTGGAGCTCCCGGCCGAGAGACGGGAACGAGAGATATTTCTTTTTCACGTCTTCGCTGCAGCGTATGAACAGGTCCTCGGACAAGGTGCCTCGATTCGCTCAAGCGGGCGCCGGCGCTCCGGCCCCGGTCGGTCGGCGGTCAGAACTTCTTGGCCAGGGCGCCTTGCGGGCAGACCTCCGCGCAGCAGAAGCATCGTATGCACTCGGCGCTGTCGCAGCCCAGCAGGTCGTCGTAGGACAGGGCGTCGACCGGGCACGCCTTCAGGCAGAGCCGGCAGCCGTCGCAGAGCCCGTGGTCTATGAGCAGCTCCCCGGGCTGTGCCGCCTTCTTCCTCACGGGCTCGCCGCCGGTGATCTTCGCCCAGGGGACCCGGACGAGGTTCCACAGCCGCAGCGATATCCCCGTTATGAGGAACTGGTTCATCTTCGGCGAGCGCGGCAGGTCGCGGCTGGCGGCGACCGATGCCAGGTCGTCTCCCAGCATCTGGATGCCGTCCATGCTGCCCAGCCCCCGCCGCTCGGCTCCCCTTATGTGGTCTACCTCGGACGGATCGCCTCCCATTATCCTGGTGGCCACCGAATCGACCTCGACCACATTATCTCCCGCCACTATGACATCCATCTCCACGGCGCGTCCGTTGGTCGGCCCGCCCGTGCCCTCCATGCCGATTATGCCATCCACGATCACGAGGTGGCTCTTTACCACCGTGTTCAGGTCGACTATCCCCTCGTCCAGCCCCTGCAGGTGGACGATGTGCTTCTGCTTTCCGACCACGATGCCCTTCATGTTCTTCAGGCCCAGGCTCACCACTGTCTGCAGGTGTGTCTTCATCACGGGCATGTTGATGAACTTGTCGCACTGCAGCACGTCGGTAGACACGAACGAGTGCGCTATCGCCTTGCCTCTGGGCACCTGTATCTCGCGGAACGGCGCGTTGTCGATGTCGATGAACTCGAACCCGTACTTCTCGGTGAAGTCGGCGTAGCCCGGGCGGCTGAACACCCGCTCCGGCTTGAAGGGATAGATCGGGCTCTCGGCGACGACCGGCGTCGCCCCGCACTCGGCCACCATCCGGCAGACCTCCGCGACCATCTCAGGGTCGGTCACGGCGCCGGTCGAGCTCTCCTTGCCGCAGCACACGTTGGGCTTGATCACGACCTTCTCTCCGCTCGACACGAACCTGCTCATCCCGCCCAGCAGCTCCACCGCGCGGCGGACGTCCGCGGCCTTGTTGGTCTTCACTATCGATACAGGCATTGGAGCACCCTTTCAAGAGTGTGTCTTTACGGTTCCCGTCTCGTCCGGGGCGCCGGCGGAGTGACGACGATCTTCTCCATCGGGTGCCGGACGCCGGCCCTCTCTCTATCGGTGGGCCTGCCGATCGCGACCACCGCGACCAGCTCCAGGTCGTCCGGGACCTCCAGGAGCTCCTCCACGTCGGAGCGCCTCGCCAGTATCTCACCCAGCCAGCACGCCCCCAGGCCGGCCTCGGTGGCGGCCAGCAGGATGTTCTGGATGGCGGCTCCCGCCGACATCAGGTCCTTGGTCCTGTCGTAGATGTCCTGCGCGTCCAGGAACACCGCGATGAGCGCGGACGCGCCGGCTATCACTCCGCGGTATCTGCTCATGTTCGACATCTCGACAATGGTCGAGCGGTCTTGCACCTTCATGAACCGCCAGGGCTGGTTGTTGAGCCCCGAGGGCGCCCACCTGGCCGCCTCGAGCAGCCGGTCGAGATCGGCGTCCGACACCGGCTCGCCCGTGAACTCGCGCACGCTCCTCCTGCCGGCGATCGCCTCGAACGTGTCCATCCTCATACCTCCCCGCGGTCATCCCAGGTAATCCATGACCAGCGGCGCACACTCCAGCGCCGAGCGGAACGCCACGTCGCCGCCCTGTCCCGGCACCCCCACGGTGTCCCCCGCGAGAAACAGACCTTCTACTCCGTCGGCCACCAGCCCCGGCCTGGCGGGCCACGGCTGGGAGACCGATGGGACCGCGCCGTCGATCATGGGAAGCTTCATGGCCCTCTCCCAGAGGATATTCTCCTCCAGCCGCCCGAACATATGAAAGGCTTTTCTACGAAGCGCCGAAGCTTCCCTCCTGAGGCCGTCGGGGTCATCGAACGCCGAGAGCGGAAGCGGCATGCAGAACGTGGCCAGCTGCTTGCCCGGCGGCGCCAGTAGGTGGTCGAAGTTAGACGGGAAAGCCCCGATTATCAGCGGGTCGGTGCAGAAAGCCGTGTCGGCCTCCGACACCGGCCGTGCCAGGCCCACCTCCCAGGTGAGTCCGGCAGTCGGCACTATCTTCGACATCTTCTCCCTGCTCGAGTCCGCCAGGACGCCCTCGCCGACCAGCCGCGCCGCCGCCGGAGCGGGCAGCGCGAGCACCACCACCCCTGCGCTCACCCGGCCGTCCGCGCAGTCGACGCCTCCCACCACGCCGCTCTCGACCGTGACTCCGCGGACCCTGGTGCCCGTTCGCACCTCCCCGCTCCTCGCGATCAGAGCGGAGAGACGCCGCACGTGCTGATGGCATCCGCCGCGCGGAAAAGATATCAAGAACCGGGAGCGTGCCGCCTTTCGCAGGAAAGCCGCGAACTCGCCGGCCGACGTCGTGTTCAGGTCCTCTGATATCAGGCCGAAGCCCGACAGCGCCGAGATGAGCCGCCTGCTGTCGGCTCCGGCGCTCAGAGGGATCATCCGTGCCAGCGGCACGTCCCATAGCTTCGCCGGGTCCCTGGCCGCAAGCCCGCGAAGCGCGGAGGCCAGCGCGGCCTTCTCGCGCGTGCTCACGACCCCACTCAGTGCGACCTGGTAGGGCTTGTGCCGAACGGCGTGGTGCTTGCCCCGGTGGAACACGGTTCCCCTGCGGGGTGTGACCAGGTCGAGCTTCTCGCCGAGGGCCTCATAAAGCGCGGCCGCTTCTCCGGCCTTGCCGAAGCGGTGCGCGTGGATGCCATAATCAAGGAGGAAGCCGTCCCGCTCCTGGTAGGAAGCCCTGCCTCCGCAGGCGCCGCGCGACTCGAGCAGCAGCACCCTCGCGCCGCGATGCGCCAGCAGCGCGCCAGTGGCAAGGCCGCCCCAGCCGCCGCCCACGACCACCACGTCGAATGAATCTAGCGCCGGCATCTATTCTTCCCCCGAACCCCGGCGCGGGCCCATCCTCAAGCCGCCATCAGCTCGCCGGCTCCATCACCGGCAGCGTGAGGCTGGAGGGGTGCTCGGCCGTGTGGAACAGCCGGTAGAACGACGCGACCAGCGATGGGAAGACGTACAGCGGGTCCGAGGCGCACAGCACCAGCCTGATGGAGTGCCCTGCGGGGAAACGGTGCGCGCAGGCGATGAGCTCGAGGTTGAAGTCCTCGATCGTCTCCGGCTCCATGTCGTTGCGCATCGCCGCGCAGTGCGTCACCAGGCGGCAGAAGCCGCGCGGGGAAACGTCGTAGAGGAGCCCGTTGACCTGGCACTCGCTCGTCGATGACGACACGTGCAGGCTCACGCTGGGCGCCCCGACCATCACCAGCTCGTCGTCCAACCTGTGGCTGGTGAACGCGATGCTGTCGCCGGGGATCGAGATGGGGATGCCCGGGATTGGTAGGTTGCGGAACACGTTGGGCCTCACCATCGGCGGGCCGGAGGTCGCGAAGTTCGCGACGGTGTTGTTGATGAAAAGCTCGGCGGCCTCGTGGTTGCCGGGCGCCTCCAGCACCAGCGAGCCCGAGTTTATAGCCTCGGGGTGCTGGCCCCGCAGGAAGTACTTCACGTCGCTCACGTTCTCCGGCGGCCACTGCTCGGCGGTCGCCATCTTCCTGCTCCAGGGCTCGTAGTACTTTACCGCCGGCTCATTTTCCATGCCGTTGTCTTTGTCGTCCTTGAGCCAGTAGTCGAACCAGCGGCGGGCGTCGTCCCAGATCATGTTGGGGACGAAGACGTCGCCCCTTCCCGCGTCAAAGCCGTGGATGCCATTGGCCATCACCAGCTTCTTGGGCACGTCGAGCTTCTTGTAGAAGTCGAGGATCTGGTTCGGCTCGAAAAGGTCGTCGTTCCAGGAGTGCACGATGAACATCGGGCAGGTGACCTTGTCCACGTCGTGGATGGCCGAGCGCGCCTTCAGCTCGTCGCTCACCGCGGAGAGGTCGTGCTCGACGATGACGGACTTGAGCCAGCGCACCAGGTCGTTCTTCAGGTTGAACTTGAGCGCCCAGAACGAGCCGATGAAGAGGACGATGCTCCAGACCGCCTTCCAGCAGCCGTTGGGGGTCAGCGCGAAGTTGAGGTCGGTCCAGCCGTTCATCGGCGCGGCCGCCTTGATCCGGGGGTCGCGCGTCGCGGCCAGGAAGCTGTGCCCGCCGCCGTAGGAGACCCCGGTGATGCCGATCCGCTCAGGGTCCACCGGGATGCCGGACTCCGGGCTGCACATCCAGGTGATCATGTCCTCCAGGTCGCAGAGCTCCCGGTCGGGCGCGGCGCAGGACACCTCGCCGCCGGAGCTCCCCCACCCGCGGCAGTCGTAGGTCAGGACCACGTAGCCGTTGCGGGCGAAGCTCGGCGCGTAGAGCAGGTCGCACTGGATGCGCCAGCCCATCCAGGAGTGGACCATGATGATCGCGGGGAACGGTCCCTCGCCCGAGGGGACGAACACCGTCGCCGTCAGAGGGATGCCGTCGCCTGTCTGCACCACCCGCCTCTGCCGGTGGTAGGGCGCGGCCTTTGCGAGCTTGCGGTCCGCCTCGAGGAGCTTGTCCTCCCTCTGCCTCATCGCCTTTACCACGCTGTAGACGGCCTTTGCCACCAGGCTCAACGGTAGCACGGCAAAGAACAGAAGACGGCGCAACTTCTTGTACCGGTTGGTCTTTTCCACGAACACCTCCATGAATGCTGACTCAGAAGAGTCTATAACAACGGGGGGCAAAAGGGGCAGTACTGAGAATAGGTAAGCGTGAATGAGAGGGGGCAGGGTAAGCCTTTTGCTCGCTGGTCCTCGCGTCTTTGAGATCAGCAGACTTCCTATACTCCCCGAGACCTTGCGAATCGCTCGCAAAAGGCTCACCCCGCCCCCGTCGGTACATCACCCCCAACTATATGAAGAAAATCAAAGATGACTGCTGACCAGTAGGAATGATTGTTAGCGTGCAATCAAAGATGGAAAAAAGGGTCAGGCCCCTTCTTTGCGTTTGGCGCTCTAGCAGATGCGGGGGAGCTGCTCGCCCGAGGGCATTCTCAGGAGCCTGCTCGAGCCCATCTCGCCGGTCAGGCTCACGCGGCCCGGCTTGCCGGCGCCCGCGGCGCCGATTACCGCTGCATTTCTGCCGAGGAGGTGTGCCTTCATGGCCTCGAGCACCGCGGCCGCATCCTCGGGCGCCACCGCCGCGAGGAGCTTGCCTTCGTTGGCCACGTACAGCGGGTCGAGGCCGAGCACCTCGCAGATCGCCCGGACCTCTTCGCGCAAAGGCACGGCCGGCTCGTCGACCTCGAGCGAGACAGCGGAGCAGGACGACATCTCCTTCAGCGCCGCGGCGAGCCCTCCCCGGGTGGGGTCGCGCAAGGCGTGCACCCGGCCCGCGCCTAGCATGTCGGATACCAGACCGGCCAACGGGGCGCAGTCGGAGTCGAGGGCGACGTCGAAGGCGAAGTCGCCGCGGTCCTTGAGCACGGCTATCCCGTGGTCGCCGATGTACCCGTTGATGAGGAGCGCGTCCCCCGGCGTGACCCGCGTGATGCTCACCTCGACACCGGCGGGTATGACGCCCACGCCCGCGGTGTTGATATAGACGCCGTCGGCCTTGCCTCTCTCCACCACCTTGGTGTCGCCGGCCACGACCTTCACCGAGGCGTCGCGCGCCGCGCCGGCCACGGAGGCGAGTACGCGCTCGAGGTCGTCCAGCGGCAGGCCCTCCTCCAGTATGAGCCCCAGAGTTAGGTACAGGGGCCTCGCGCCGACCATGGCGAGGTCGTTGACGGTGCCGCACACGGCGAGCTTTCCGATGTCGCCACCGGAGAAGAACAGCGGCTTGACCACGAACGAGTCGGTGGTGAAGGCGAGCGTGCCCGGCGGCAGCTCCAGGATGGCGGCGTCCTCGGCCGCATCCAGCGTCTGCCCGCCCAGCGCGGGAAAGATCATGTCGCGCAGGAGGTCCTGCATCCGGGTGCCTCCGCCGCCGTGCGCCATCGTGACCACGTCACCGGCCAATGTCCGCGCCCTCCCCTCGCTCGTCGGGGCCATCGCTCTCGCTGTAGAGGTAGTAAGAGGCACAGGTCCCCTCGCTCGAGACCATGCACGGGCCGACCGGGTTGTCGGGCGTGCAGCGCCCGCCGAAGAACGGGCAGTCCATCGGCTTGATGCGCCCGCACAGGATCTCGCCGCACCTGCAGCCCTTGGAGCGGGTGGGCTCGGGGAGCTCGACCTCCCACGTTCCGGCGTCCATCGCGGCGAACTCCTCGCGAATCGCCAGGCCGCTGCCGGGGATCGTGAACAGCCCGCGCCACTGCGCGTCGCACGACTCGAACACCTGGCTCATGACCTCCAGCGCCCGCGGGTTGCCCTCGGGCCGCACCGCACGCGCATACTCGACCTCCAGCGAGGCCTCCGAAGCGCCCATCTTCAGCAACCGCAGTATGGCCTGAAGGATGTCGGTCACCTCGAAGCCGGTCACCACGCAAGGCATCGAGAACTCCACGGGAAGGAAGGCGTAGGCGTCGCTCCCGATGATCACGCTCACGTGGCCCGGCAGGATGAAGCCGTCGACGTCGAAGTCGTCGAGCCCGACCAGCGCTCGCAGCGCCGGAGGAACCAGCTTGTGGAAAGAGAGCACCCGGAGGTTGTCTATGCCCTGCCTGCGGGCCTCCAGCATAGTGCCGGCGACCGCCGGCGCCGTCGTCTCGAAGCCCACCCCCAGGAACACGACTTGAGAGCCTGGCTCCTCGGCGGCTATAGCCAGCGACTCCAGCGGCGAATAGACCACGCGGACCCTGGCTCCACTGGCGCTTGCCGAGGCGAGCGAGTCCTCCGTCCCCGGCACCTTCATCATGTCACCGAAGGTGGTCAGGATGACCCCGGGTTTCCTGGCCACCGCGATCGCCCTGTCGATGTCGGCGTCGGCGGTGACGCAGACCGGGCAACCCGGCCCGCTGATGAGGTCGATGCCCGGCGCGAGCAGCGGCCTCAGGCCCGCCCGGGAGATCGCCATGGTGTGGGTGCCGCACACCTCCATAAAGGTGCCGTGCGCATCGAGCGCGTCTATCTCGCGCAGCAGCTCGCGCGCCGCCGCCGGCACGCGGAACTCGTCAATGTATCTCATCGAACCCGGCCTCCTGCTCGAGCCGTGCGAGCTCCTGGAGCAGGTCCATCGTCTTTTGCGCCTCGGCCTCGTCGACCTTGTCTATGGCGAAGCCCGCATGCACCAGCACGTAGTCGCCCACCACCACGTCATCAACCAGCATCAGGCTCACCTGCTTGCGCACTCCGCCGATCTCGATGACGGCCAGGTTCGGTTCATCCAGCTCGATCACTATGGCCGGTATGGCCAGGCACATGTCTCCTCCAGGTTTTGTCTTCTTCAGTCGCTTTCTTTCACGAGAGCCTCGCGGCCACCACCGCCTGTCCCAGGGAAATGCCACCGTCGTTGCACGGCACGCGACCGTGCACCATCACGGCGAGTCCGCTCGAGGTCAGGCCGTCGACCGCCCAGGTCGCGAGCATCTCGTTCTGGAAGACACCGCCCGAGAGCGCGACCCTGCCCAGTCCGGTCGCGTCGGCGATCGCCTCACAGGTCGCGATGATCGCGAGCGCCATGGTCGCGTGGAACTTGCCCGCGACCTCGGCCGGCGCCTTGCCGCTGTCGATGTCGATCAGCATCTCGCGGAACACGGGCCGGGTGTCGACCACCCACGGCTCCGCGCTCCTGTCGAGGATGAAATTGTAATACTCCCGGGTGTCGCGCGCGACCGCCTCCAGCTCGCACGCCGCCTGGCCGTCGTAGGAGGCCTCGCCGCGAAGCCCGGCAAGCGCGGCCGCCACGTCGAACATCCTGCCCGCGCTGGAAGTGATCGGGGTGTTCACTTTGTTCTTGACCTGGAAGACCAGCGACGCGGCCTCGGTGTCGTCGATGTCGAACCTGGCGCGCAGCCTCTCCATCGCGGTCTCCTCGTCCTCGAACAGCTCGCTCATCACCCCGTACACCATGCGGTAGAGCCGGTAGATGCAGGCGTCCGCGCCCGGCATCGGGTACCGGTACAGGTGAGCCGCCCGGCGGAAGGAGGTCTCGTCGCACACCAGGAACTCACCGCCCCACACGGTCCCGTCCGTGCCGTATCCGGTGCCGTCCCAGGCCACGCCGATGACCTCTCCGGAGGCGGCGTTGTCTGCAAGACAGCTGACTATGTGGGCGTGGTGGTGCTGCACCCCCACCATCGGCAGGCCGAACTCCGGCGCCATCTGCGTGGTTAAGTAGTCCGGGTGCAGGTCGTGCGCCACCACCTCCGGCTCCAGCGAGAAGAGCCTCAGCACCGCCGCCAGCGCCTCCTCGAAGTGCTCCAGCTCGCCCTCCGACTCCATGTCGCCGATGTGCTGGCCCATGAACGCCTGCTCGCCCCGCAGGACGCAGAAGGTGTTCTTGAGCTCCGCGCCCAGCGCGAGCACCTGTACCTCGGCCGGCGGCGTGATCCGTATCGGGTAAGGCGCGTAGCCCCTCGCCCTCCTGACCGGATACTCCGCCGTCCGGAAGACGCGGCTGACGGAGTCGTCGTAGCGCACCAGTATGTCGCGGTCGTGCAGCAGGAAGTGGTCCGCGATGTCGCCGAGCCTGTTCATCGCCTCGTCGTTGTCTATCGCGATCGGCTCGTTGGAGATGTTGCCGCTGGTCATGACCAGCGGCCTGCCGGCCCCGGCCAGGACCAGGTGGTGAAGCGGGGTGTAGGGAAGGAAGACCCCCTGGCGGTCGAGCCCACCCGCGACCTCGCGGGACAGCGGCGAGCCCTCCAGCTCCTTCAGCAGCACGATCGGCCTGCGCGGGCTTGCCAGCAGCCGCTCCTCCTCGTCGCTCACCCGGCAGATCGCGCGCGCCTCGTTCACGTCCGAGACCATCACCGCCAGCGGCTTGCCGTACCTGCGCTTGCGCTCGCGCAGGCACGCCACGGCCTCGTCGTCAGTCGCGTCGCATGCCAGGTGAAACCCGCCCAGACCTTTGATGGCGACGATCCCACCTTCGCTGAGCAGCCTCGCGGCCTCGCCTGCGGCCTCGCCCTCCATCCTTGCTCCGGTGCGGTCGACCAGCCAGGCCCTGGGCCCGCAAACCGGGCAGGCGTTGGGTTGGGCGTGAAACCGCCGGTCGGACGGGTCGGCATATTCGGCCGCGCACTCGGCGCACATCTCGAATGGGCTCATCGATGTCAGCGGCCTGTCGTAGGGCGTGTCGCGGATTATCGTGAAGCGGGGGCCACAGTTGGTGCAGTTGATGAACGGGTAGCGGTGGCGCCTGTCAGAAGCGTCGAACAGCTCGCGGACGCAGTCGTCGCAGGTGGCCAGGTCCGGCGAGATCAGCACCTGCTTCGAGCCCTCGGCGTCGCTTGCCACGATCTCGAACGGGCCGGTCGCGATCTCGCCGGCCGAGGCCACGTTCACCCGCTCGACCAGCGCCGCGGCCGGCGCCTCGTCCTTCAAGGCCTTGAGGAAAAGGAACAGGCTGTCGCCGTCCCCGCTGGCGAGGATGTCGACCCCCTGGGTGTTGTTGGAGACGCTCCCGCTGATGCCGTAGTCGTTGGCGATCCTGTATACGAAGGGGCGGAACCCCACTCCCTGCACGATGCCGGAGACCTGTATCCTGAGGCTCCTCATCAGCCGACGCCCGGCCGTTGGTGCTCCAGCTCCGCGAGCACCAGGTCGCACACCTCAGGGATGACGGCGGCAACCTTCTCGGTGAGCTGGTCGCCGAACTCCACGTTGTCGACCTGGATGGCGAAGATGACGACCTCCTCGGGACACTGCCCCATCAGCCTGGCGGTCATGATGAGCTCGTAGAGCCCGAAGTCGTGGACGGACACGGACAGCGCGGCCTTCTGCTTGACCTCCTGCGGCGTGAAGCGGAACACCGCCCCAGACTCCTCGCCGGCGTCGATGGCGTCGACGAAGATGGCCTTGCTCGGTCCGTCGAGGAAGTTGAAGAGGTCGGCGCAGTAGACGCTCCCCTCCACCAGCTCGACGCCGGAGGGCACCCTGCCCTCGAGGCTCCTTATCACGTGAAGGCCCGCTCCGTCGTCACTCTTTATCAGGTTTCCGATCCCGATTATCACTACATCAGACAATAGAACCGCCTGGGTGTCCCGGCCTGGATTGCTCCTGCAGCGCTTATCGCGGGTTTAAGAATACACGAAAACCGGCGTGACGTGACACGCGCAAAACAGGGGTCAAACCTCTTTTTTGCATTTACGTCGAAAAGAAGTTGCGCCCCCGGGGATGCCGGAGGCGCAACAGTCTGTCTATCAGTATCGTGGATCGCTAAGCCTTCTCCTCCACCGGCTTGGGCACCGGGGCGGGCTCGGCATAGATCGGCACCTTGTTGAACCAAGGCTTCTTGACCTCGCCGAACTTGGGCTCGGCTATGTACCGGTCGATCACCAGCGTACCCACGTTCCAGAGCAGGATGGATATCGCCACGCCTTCGGGCAGCGGGCTCACCAGCCTGATGAGGGCAATGAAAAGGCCTATTCCAAGCCCATAGATCCACTTCCCTCGTCTGGTCATCGGACTGGTGGTCCAGTCTGTCGCCATGAAGAAAGCGCCCAGCCAGATGCCACCTCCGAGCAGCTGGTACAGCGGATGGTTCCACGTCACCAGCATGATGAAGATGAACGCGGCGAATATGCCGACCGGTATGCGCCAGTCGATCGTTCTGCGGTACAGCAGGAACGCGGCGCCGATCAGCAGCGCCAGTATCGAGACCTCGCCGAGGCTACCGGATTTGAAGCCCAGCACCATCGACCAGAAGGAAGGCCTTCCGTTGGAGACGAGCCAGGTCGCTCCGACAGGCGTCGGGCCGGTCACCGTGCTGACGAGCATCCTGCCGCTCTTGAGAAGCGAGAGCGGTGTGGCGTTCGTGACCGTGTTGACGTAAAGCTTCCCGCCGAGCCCCTGGTACACTACCCTGCCGGAAACGGCGTTGTTGATGACGGTCTGCACGGGCGTGAAGAACCCTGTCGCCCGCCAGAAGAAAGGCTTCACGAACTTGGTCGTATAGAGAGCCAGCGGCGAGATCATCAGCGCCACGCGCCCGAACAGCGCGGGGTTGAAGACGTTCTTGCCCAGCCCTCCGAACAGCTCCTTCGCGACCGCGACCGCGAGGAAGGCGCCGATTGCCACTACCCAGAGGGGCGTGGTCGGCGGCAGCAGGAACGCGAACAGGATTCCCGTCACCATAGCGCTCATGTCGCGTAGAGAATGGGGCCTGCGAAGGATCGCGCGCATGATCAGCTCTGAGAGAGCCGCCACTATGCACGAGACCAGCATCACGTAGAAGGCCTGGAACCCGAACACGATGATCGCCATTATGGCCGCCGGGGTGAGCGCGATCAGGACGTCGGCCATCCCGCGCTCGATCGTCTGCCCTTTCTCATGGAGATGGGGGGAGACTGTATACATGAATTTTTCTGCCACTTTCACCCCTCCCTATCTCTTCTTCAAAGCCGCGATCTCGGCTTTAGCTTTTCTTACGTACTGTACGTGAGGGATGTAGGCCGGGCAGGTGTACGAGCAGCAGCCGCACTCGAAGCAGTCCATCGTGCCCCACAACTCCGCCTTTGCCCAGTCTTCCTTCTGTACAGCTTCCACGATGTAGTTCGGCATCAGGTACATC
This sequence comes from Actinomycetota bacterium, assembly GCA_003157385.1. Classification (GTDB taxonomy): domain Bacteria; phylum Actinomycetota; class Geothermincolia; order Fen-727; family Anoxymicrobiaceae; genus FEN-680. The sequence goes on from PMJJ01000008.1 coordinate 20,101, forward strand.
GGGCACGCCTCGACGCACTTGGTGCATCGCACGCATCCGTGCTCTTCGCGGATATCCACCAGTTCGTCCGTCAGGACGAGCACTCCGGAAGATCCCTTCACCACGTTGGCGATGGGCTCTTCCTGCGCGAAGCCCGTCATCGGCCCGCCCATGATGAGCTTGACCGGTCCGTCCGTCGTGCCGCCTGCGGCCTCGATCAGCGCCGCCACCGGCGTGCCGATCTTGGCGAGGAAGTTTGACGGGTTCTTGATGCCCTGGCCCGTCACGGTGAGCACCCTCTCATAGAGCGGCTTGCCCGTGGACGCGGCCTCGTGCATGGCTATCGCGGTCCCCACATTCTGGACCAGGCAGCCGACCTCGGCCGGCAGCTTGCCCGGCGGGACCTTCCGTCCCGTCACCGCGCTGATGAGCTGCTTCTCCGAGCCTTCGGGGTACTTGACCTCGAGGATCTCGACCTCGATGTTGGGCTCGCTCGACGCGGCGGAGCGGACCTTCTCGACGGCGTCCATCTTGTTCGCCTCGATACCGATCACGCCGCGCTCGGCGCCGACGCCCTTCATGAACAGCTTCAACCCGGCCACCAGGTCGGCCGGCCTCTCCAGCATCAGCCTGTGGTCGCAGGTCAGGAACGGCTCGCACTCGCATGCGTTGATGATCACCACGTCGACCGGCTTGTCCTTGGGTGGGCTCAGCTTGACGTGCGTCGGGAACGCAGCGCCTCCCATCCCCACCAGGCCGGCGTTCTTGGCGATCGCCTTGATGTCGTCCGCGCTGAGCTCGTCAACAGACTTGCCCGGCTTCGGCTCCCACTTGGGCTGGTTCGCGTCGGTGGTGATGACCACGCTCTTCACCTTAGCACCGGTGAAGTTCGGGATGTCCTCGATGGCCTTGACGACGCCGGCGACCGAGGAGAACACAGGGGCGGACACGAATGCTTCGGTCTCCCCGATCTTCTGTCCCACCGACACCCTGTCCCCCACGGAGACGAGCGGGCTGTTGGGAGCGCCAATGTGCTGATTCAACGGTATTGTCACTTCAGCAGGAACAGGCGCCTGTTCGATAGCTTTGGAGGAGGCAAGTTGCTTGTTGTAAGGTGGGTGGATGCCTCCTTTGAAGCTTTTATAGCGTGTTTTTGCCAATCAGACCACCTTCCTACTCGGACTTCTTGACTACGAGGCTGGGGAAGCGTGAGGACGCGGCCCAGCGAGCGTAGAGGTAGATTACGTTGACCAGCACCAGGATCCACAGGAATATCTCGTACGTCTTGAATATCCCGGCCACCCCGCCGAACGCGTTCACCATTCCGTGCAGCCAGCCGAAAGGTACGTTCACTGCAAATGTGAGGAACCAGAACCAGATGGCTAGTATGGCCAGCACGATCCTGAAGGCGCCAAGCGGCTCGTTCCAGCCCTTGGGCCTTCCGATCAACGCGTAATACAGGTAGACGACCGAGATGAGCGCGAACGCCCACACCACGAGCCAGTTAAGGTCTCGCATGAGCGCCATGCTCCAGGGGTACCTCCAACCCGAAGTGAAAGCGTGAAACAGGTAGAACCCCGAGTAGAGCGTCAGCGCAAGCACGCCGAGGTATGCCCAGTACATGGACTTTGCCGGTCCTGGAATAAAGACCTTCTTCTCCTTCACACGGACACCCCCTTAGACTACTCGGAATTCCTTGACGCTGTTGTTCTCGGGATGGATGATGTGCACCGCGCAGGCGATGCAGGGGTCGAACGACCGCACGCACCTGACGACGTTGATCGGGTTGTTTACGTCGGGCACCGGGATGCCGATGAGAGAATTCTCGATCGGTCCCCTGACGCCGCTCTTGTCGCGGGGCGAGCCGTTCCACGTGGTGGGCACGACCGCCTGGTAGTTCCCGGTCTTTCCGCCGCTGATGGTGATCCAGTGCCCGAGCGCCCCACGAGGACCTTCCACCAGTCCCATGCCGTTGGAGCTGTTCGGGATCTGCTTGCCCTTGGGGTCCCAGATGTCGCTGCCGATTCCCAGCGTGAGCTGGTCCAGCCACTTGTCCATCTCCAGGGACACGAGCAGGGCCTCGACCGCGCGCGCGCCGATCCTCGGGATGATCCCGAACTTCACGGGCGGCGTCAGTACGCCGATGGCCGTGGCCAGCGCCATGAACACCGGGTCCTTCTTTATCAGCTGTCGCGCCAGCGGACCGACCTCCATCGGCTTGCCGTTGTAGCGAGGAGCCTTCAGGAACGAGTACGCTCCCGACTTGGTGACCTGGGGCTCGGTCTTGCCCACGGCGGGCTTGAGGCCTTCGGTCGAGTCGTTGTACCAGGAGTACTTGACCGACTCTGTTATCTGCTGGTTGTTGAACGCGCTGGGTGTGAGATTGTAGTTCTCGATGATGCCCGACGGGAAGTACTTGTCCGTCCCCGCCTGGTTCTGGTCGAACCCGCCGTAGGCCATGAAGTTGCCGCCCGAGTCGCCGGCCTTGATGAACGCCGAGTAGGCCGGCATCGTCGCGACGGCCTTGACGTCCGCCACGTACACGTCGGCGATCCAGGCCTGCAGGTCGTGCAGCCTCGAGCGGAACGCCGCGATGTTGGTCAGTGTCGGTGGGGTGGTTACTCCACCCGGGATCGTGCCCACGAACGAAGGCATGCGGCCGTAGAAGATGGTCAGCATCTCCTGGGCTTTCTTGCGCATCTCGAACGCCTGCACGTAGTGTCCCACCAGCTCGGTCGCCAGGTTGGCGTCGCCCGGTCCTCCCGGCTCGCCGATGTAGTCCGGCGACGCATAGCGGGGCAGGAACGGGTACAGGTCGTTGTTCTTCGCCAGGACGGCGATATTGGCCTGCAGCAGCTTGAGCGCCGGATCCGTACCGCTGTACTTCAGCACCGCGGTGACATCGACGTAGTCGAGCGCCACCAGGTGGTAGAAGTGCAGGATGTGCGACTGGATGTAGTTCGCGCCCAGTGCCAGGTTTCGGATCAGCCTCGCGTTGTTGGGGAGTTTTACCCCCATCGCCGAGTCGAGGTTGTAAGAAGCCGCTGTGCCGTGCACCAGCGGGCAGACGCCGCATATGCGCTCCATGACCTGCTGCGCGTCCCAGGGATGCTTCCCTTGGATGAGCATCTCGTAGCCGCGGAACATGGTGCCCGATGACCAGGCATCTGTGACCACGCCATTGGAGACCTCTACGTCGATGCGCAGGTGGCCTTCAATCCTGGTTACGGGGTCAATGCTTATTACTTGCGCCACTATTTCTCACCACCTTCGGCCTCTTCAGGCTTGCTTCCTAGTTGTTTGTACAGGTAATGGGCCCCTATGCCGACCGCGGTAGCGCCGGCGGCCACCCACCCGAGTACGTCCGTCGATGGCGAGATGCCCGCGAAGTTGACGTTGGGCAGAGGCTGGTAGAGCGGGGACAGGTCCTTGTAGAACTGGGGTGATGCGCACCCGTGGCACGGGGCGTTGGCGCCCACGCACCAGTTGACCGCCGAGTTCCAGCGGCGGGTCGGGCAGTCAGCGTAAGTGACCGGCCCTTTACAGCCCTGCTTGAACATGCAGAGCTTCATGTCGGGGTTCTGGTCGTTCCAGTCTTCCAGGAAGAGGCCCGCGTCGAACGCGGCGCGCCTCTCGCAGTTCTCGTGGATGAGCTGGCCGAAGAACGTCTTCGACATCAAGTTGCTGTTGAGGTCCAGCGGCTTGCCTCCCGGGAGCACCTTCAGGGCGATCAGCGCCTGCAGCGCGGTCCCCAGGAACCAGTCCGGATGCGACGGGCACCCGCCGACGTTGACCATCGGCTTCTTGGGGTCGATCTGCGCGACGATGTCGCTCACCTTGGTCGCCCCCGTGACACCCGCGTTGGCCGCCGGTATCCCGCCGAACGACGCGCAGTTGCCGTTCGCGATGACGGCCGCCGCGCCGGGCACGAGCTCCTGCATCCACTCGTGGACTGTCTTGTCTGCGGGGACCTGAACGGAGGTCCCATCCAGGTTCTTCTTCTTGGTGTCGTTCAGGCCGAACGTGCAGTAATCACCATTCTCGCTGAGCGGGATCGGACCCTCGACCACCAGGACGTAGATGCCCTTTCCGGCCTTGGCCGCGGCTACCGTGTCGTTGATCGCCTGAACCGCCGTCTGTCCGGTACCGCCCATCACGTTCGGATGATAGCGAACCGAGAGCTTGTCGAGCACTACCTCAGCGACTCCCGGATAGTTGGAGTTCAGGAACGAGACCGAGCACCCCGTGCAGTTCTGTCCCTGTATCCAGATTATCGGGGGTTTCCCGCTGGTGGAAAGCTGCTCTAGAGCTTTCGCCAGTTGCGGGATCATCGCTTCCGACAGGCCTAATAGGGCCGCCGTTGCGCCAGCGTGCTTCAAGAACTGGCGCCTGGTTACCATTTTACCCGTCAAGAACCTTCACCTCCTGATGGTCTGACACGTTTACTGATTCTTATTCCGCCTGCTCGCGCAGGGATAAGGACGGATAGAAAGTGATGCTGAGCCCTTGAATACAGATTGTATGTACGAGCCAAAAGTCAAAATAAAGCGGTTCCTTAAATCTTATCGAAGCACATCGACCAGATGCCGAAGGAAGTGCTCGCCATCTCCACCTTGGGGAACCCAGCGCCCCTCAAATCGCACGATTATAATCATTAGAAGCGCGTTCTTGTCAACACGTCCCACGTCCATCTGGCGAGACCACTCGGGGAGCACGTTTAACGGGGCCCGATCTGCTCCGCAATCGCACCCGCCGGCGCGAGATCGAGCCGTGAGAGTCTGCCCCTCGGCGGCAGCGGCCCCTCCCATCGCCACGCGCCCGTCCTATAATGATTTCAGATATAATTGATTACCGATGCTAATGGTAGAGAGGAACGAGAAGTTGGATGAAACCTTCGGCCTGGTCCTCTTCGAGTCGACATCCCAGGCCCTGAAGACTGAGAAAGAGTTGAGGTCCGCGGGAGTGGCCTGCGCGGTCATACCCACGCCGCTCGAGTTCTCCTCCGGCTGCGGCATAGCGCTGTTGATCTCCGAGGCGGAGATGGACGCCGCCTCGTCCGCCCTCGAAGGGTGCACCGGGCACAGGTTGAAACATCCGTATGTCCGGGATCGAACGGCGCGGCGTCGGCCAGGCGAGGTGGAGGGGGAATCTATTGAGTGAGGACATCAAGCTGACGAGCTTCGCGCGGATGGCGGGTTGCGCCGCCAAGCTCGGTCCGGCGCACCTCGACGAAGTCCTGGGAAGGCTGCCGGAGGAGAAAGCCCCCCAGCTGCTGTCCTCCATCCACAGTGGCGAGGACGCGGGCTTATACCTCCTGCAGGACGATCTGGTGCTGGTGCAGACGGTCGACTTCTTCCCCCCCATCGTCGACGACCCCTATACCTTCGGGCAGATCGCCGCCGCCAACGCCCTCTCGGACATCTACGCCATGAACGCGAAGCCACTCACCGCGATGAACCTGGCGGCGTTCCCCTGCGGGCTCGACAAGTGTCACCTGGAGGCGATCCTGCTCGGCGGGTACGACAAGGTGCACGAGGCGGGCGCGATCGTGATAGGGGGCCACACCATTGAGGACGACGAGCCCAAGTACGGTCTGGCGGTGCTGGGAACCGCGAAGGTCGACGAGATCACGACCCTGCGCGGGGCCCTGGCCGGCGACGCTCTCATCCTCACCAAGCCGATAGGGACCGGGATAATGACCACGGCCCACAAGGCGGGCATGGCCGGCGAGGCGATCGATGTGGTGATCGAGTCCATGCGGGAGCTCAATGCCGCATCCGCGTCGACCATCTCATCGAGGGACGTGCACGCCATGACCGACGTCACCGGCTTCGGCCTGGCCAGGCACCTCTACGACATGATGAAGGCCAGCGGCGTCGCGGCGGAGCTGTGGGCGAAGGAGGTCCCCCTGTTTCCCGAAGTTCTCGCCATGCTGGGTCTCGGCATGGCGGCGCGCTCGAGCGTGTACGAGAGCCTGAGCGAAGGGAAGGTCGAGGTGGACACGGGCGGGGTGGACGAGCTTCTGGTCCAGTGCATGTTCGACCCGCAGACGTCCGGCGGACTGCTGGCCGCCGTACCCCCCGAGCAGGCGGACGAGATCGTCGCCGCCCTGCAGGCGGGCCCGGCACTCCAGGCCGCAGTGGTGGGCAGGGTCTACGCGTCAGACTTGGCTAAGGTGACCATCAAACATTCGAAGGAAGGCTGACATGGAACCCGACATCGATTGCACCGGGCTGCTCTGCCCCGAGCCGGTGATACGGACCAAGAGCCGGCTGGAGAAAGGGCCGGACCCCTTCACCGTGCTGGTGGACAACGAGACGGCGCGCGACAATGTCACCAGGTTCGCGAAAACGATGGGCTGTGAGGTCGGCGTGGAAGCGACAGGCGGGGGCTGGCTGGTCTCCGTCACTCCCTCACCGGCCGGCGGGACCGTGGTCCAGGCAGCGCCGGAAGGCGAGGGGCCATCCGCTAGGCAGACCGTGTTCCTACTGACGGGCGACGAGATCGGCAGGGGCGAGCCGGAACTGGGGCGCACGCTGATGAAGATGTTCCTGTTCGCGGCGGCCGAGAGCGACAGCCCGCCCGCTACCCTTATACTCATGAACAGCGGCGTCAGGCTCGTGACCGAAAACGAGGAGACGGCCGCCAGCGTGAAGAGGCTCGAGCAGGCCGGAACCGAGGTCCTGGTGTGCGGGACCTGTCTCGACTACTACGGCCTCAAGGAGGCGCTGAAGGCGGGCACCGTAAGCAACATATACGAGATACAGGGCAAGCTCATTGGCGCGAGCCTGCTCGTTTCCCTATAATTAGTGCACTATGAATCCCCCCGACAATAACGCAAGAGGACTCCTGCGCCTCATACCGCAGGTGAACGAGTTGGCCGCAGAAGCGGAGCAGGCTCCAGGCTGCGGCGGCGTCCCGCGTCAGGTGATAACGCGGGCGGCCCGCGAGCTCACCGAACGTCTCCGGCTCGACATACTGGCGGGTCGGGATCTCTCGGATGAGGATCTCTCGATGGAGAAGCTCGCCGGCGAGGTCGGCGCGGCCGCCGCCAGGCTGATGCGGCCGTCGCTGCGAAGAGTCATCAACGCGACCGGGGTGGTGCTCCACACCAACCTCGGCCGGTCTCCCCTTTCGCCCGACGCGCTCGCCGCGGTGCTGGCTGCGTCGGAGGGTTACTGCAACCTGGAGTACGACGTCCAGGCCGGGGAACGCTCCTCGAGACAGGCGCACGTGGAGGACCTGCTGCGGTCACTGACCGGGGCGGCCGCCGCCTTCGCCGTGAACAACAACGCTGCGGCCGTCCTGCTGGTCCTGACCGCGCTCGCCAGGGAGCGCGACGTCATCGTCTCCCGGGGCGAGCTGGTCGAGATCGGCGACTCGTTCAGGCTGCCCGACATCATGCACCAGAGCGGGGCGCGACTGGTGGAGGTCGGCACGACCAACAGGACCAGGCCATCCGACTACCTGAACGCGATCGGGCCGGACACGGCCCTCATCATGAAGATACACCAGAGCAACTTCCGCATCGTGGGCTACAGCGAGGACGTATCGCTGGCGGAGCTGGTAGCGATCGGCAGGCAGCAGTTCGTCCCGGTGGTCGAGGACATGGGCAGCGGCTGTCTGGCCGACCTCGCGCCCGCGGGCCTTGCCGGCGAGCACACCGCCGCGCAGAGCATCGAGGCGGGGGCCGACCTGGTGACCTTCAGCGGCGACAAGCTGCTGGGCGGGCCGCAGGCCGGCATCATCATCGGCTCGTCGGACTACATGGAGTCGGTTCGCAAACACCCGCTGGCGCGGGCGGTGCGCATCGACAAGATGTCTGTTGCCGCCCTGGAGGCCACGCTGCGCGCGTACCTCGATCCCGAGAAAGCCTTCGCGGACATCCCCGCCCTGCGGATGCTGTCCGAGCCCGCGGACGCGGTCCGCGCCCGGGCGCGTCGCCTCAAGCGCATGCTGGGCACGACTTGCGAGGTCGCCTGCGAGATAGTCAGCGAGGAGTCGCGTGCGGGCGGTGGGTCGCTTCCCGTAGCCGACATACCGACATGGTGCCTGCGCCTGACGCACGCCTCCCGGCCGGCAGAGGCGCTGGAGCAGGAGCTGCGAGCCGCCGACACCCCGGTCCTGGGGCGGGTCAAAGACGGTGCGCTTCTTCTCGACCTGCGAACCGTCGCCGACGCCGAACTCCCCGCGCTGGCGAAAGCGATTCGGGACCTCGACTGATCCATCGGAGGACTGCTTGTCACCCAACACCCCCCGGCGCAACCTGATCATCGGCACCGCCGGACACATCGACCACGGCAAGACGGTGCTGGTAAAAGCTCTCACCGGCCGCGACACCGACAGGCTCGCCGAGGAGAAGGAGCGCGGCATCTCAATCGACCTGGGCTTCGCCCCGCTCACCTTGTCCGACGGCTCGGTCATCGGCGTGGTGGACGTTCCCGGCCATGAGAACTTCGTGCGCAACATGATGGCCGGGGCCACCGGTGTCGACCTCGCGCTGCTGGTGGTGGCGGCCGATGACGGCGTGATGCCGCAGACCAGGGAGCACCTGGCCATCCTCGAGCTCCTGGGCGTCCGCCGCGGCGTCGTCGCGATAACCAAGATAGACACCGTGGACTCCGAGATGGTCGAGCTGGTAGACGATGAGGTCGCCGAGCTGCTGGAGGGCACCCCGCTCGAGAGCTCCCCCATCGTCCCGGTCTCCGCGGTCACCGGCGAGGGGATCGACGAGCTGAGAGGAGCCATCGAACGCGAGGCCGCTTCGGTGAGGCTGCGGGACGAGAAGCTGCCGGCGCGCATGCCCATCGACAGGGTGTTCACGCTGCGCGGGATAGGCACGGTGGTGACGGGCACGCTGTGGAGCGGCTCCCTCTCCGTGGGGCAGAGGCTGGAGCTCCTCCCACAAAGCGAAGAGGTGCGGGTCCGCTCGCTCGAGGTCCACGACAGCGAGCGCGAGGAGGTCTTCGCGGGGGAGCGCGTGGCGGTCAACCTCGCCGGCACGCCCAGGGAGAGCGTGTCTCGAGGCGACGTGCTGGCCGAGCCCGGCGTGCTGCGTCCGACCTGGATGGCGGACGCGCACGTGCGCGTGCTGGCCGACTGGCCCAAGGCGGTGAAGCGCGGCGCCAGGGTAAGGTTCCACCACGGCACCCGCGAGGTGCTGGGCCGGATATATCCGATGGAGGGCGAGCGGATCGCCCCGGGCAAGGGCGTGCCTTCGCAGCTGAGGCTCGAGGAAAAAGTGGTCCTGGTGCCGGGCGACAGGTTCGTGATGAGGAGCTACTCGCCGGTCACCACCATCGGTGGCGGGACCATCGTCGACACCCATCCGGTGAAGCACCGGCTCCACGACCCGCAGGCGCTCGACCAGTTCGCGAAGCTGGAGTCGGGCGAGGCGGACGCGTTGGCGGCGGTTCACCTCCAGCGGGCCGGCAGGCCCCTGTCGGCTTCGGCTCTGGCGCAAGTATCGGGCATCCCGCTCTCTATAATAGATGAGGGGTTGGAGGCGCTGGCCGGCGACGGGCAGGCGGTGACTTTCGCCGAAGGGCAGTCGCGACTGTATCTCCTGCGCGACCGCTACCTCGAGCTCCAGGAGACGACCCTGGCGGCGCTGGAGAAGTTCCACGCCGAGAAGCCCCTGGCCGCCGGCATCGCGAAGGAGACCTTGAAGAAGCAGCTGGTGCCCGACTGGGATGCCCGCTCCGCCGACGTGTTCATGGACTCGCTGGAGAAGGCCGGCGCGGTCGAGGCCGAGGGCAAGCTGGTGAGGCTTCCTGGGGCCAGCGCGTCGGTGACCAGCGAGCAGGAGAGAGCCCTGAACTCGATAGTCGACCGCATTCAGGCCAGCCCCTTCGCTCCCCCCACCGTCAGCGAGCTCTCCGCCGAACTGGGCCAGCCGAAGCAGGCGACCTCCGAGCTGCTGGCGCTCGCGGAGAAGGACGGCCGGCTGGTGCGCGTGTCCGGCGAGCTCTATTTCTCTCGCGCGGCGGTGGCCGACGTCGAGGCGAAGCTGCGCGCCGGCGTGAGCCCCGAGGGCATCACCGTCGGCGACTTCAAGAATATGATTTCCACCAGCAGGAAATACGCGCTCCCGCTGCTCGAATACTTCGACCGGACACGCGTCACCGCGCGGGTCGGCGACGTCCGGAAGCTGAGGTAATCGTGTATCATATTCTGCGCGGGACACAGGAGGTGGATCCGTCCTGGTGGGCGGCGCGGTCTTCAAAACCGTTGTGGCGTCTTGATCGGCGCCGGGTAAGTTCGATTCTTACGCACCTCCGCCAACAAGACTGAGGTGGCTTCGCTTGGGCCTCGATATATCACTACTGGAGACGTTCACACTGGTGGCCGACCTCGGCTCCTTCAGCGGCGCTGCCCGCAGGCTGGGCCTCACCCAGCCGGCTGTCTCCTTCCAGGTCAAGGCGCTCGAGAAAGAGCTCGGCGCTGACCTCATCGACCGCTCCCGGGGCAAGGTACAGCTGACCCCGGCGGGCAGGACCGCCTACGCCCACGCCAGGAAGATACTCGCCGACCGCGAGGAGATGATCGCCGACATACCCCGCACCACCGGGGAGGTCGCCGGGCAGCTGCGGATCGGTGCGAGCACCATCCCCGGAGAGTTCCTGCTCCCGCCCGTACTGGCCGAGTTCAAGCGTCACTACGGCGAGGTCACTGTCTCCCTGGACATCGGCGATTCGGTCGGAGTCGTCGGCATGGTCGCCGAGGAGCACGTCGAGCTCGGGTTCGTTGGGATGAAGCCCGACGGCCCGCTGAAGACCAGGAAGTTCGCAGAGGACATGCTGGTGGTCATCGCGCCGCCGCACCACCCACTGTCCCGCAAGAAAAAAATCGAGCTTGCCGACCTCGCGGGCGAGCAGTGGGTCTTCCGCTCCGAGTCCAGCGGGACCAGGCGCAAGGCGGAGAAAGCGTTGCGCAAGGCCGGCCTGGCGCCGGATGAGATCGCCGTGGTCGCGGAGATGGGGTCGAGCCAGTCGGTGATCTCGGCGGTCGCCGCCGGAATGGGCATATCCCTGGTCAGCGACAGGGCCGCGGGCGAGCCGGCCAAGTGGGGCGTCGTCTCGATCATCAACCTGGGCGGCGAGAATCTGGTACGCGAGTTCTACGCGGTCTACGACGGCGAGCACCCTCTCTCGCGTGCGGCCGAGGAGTTCCTCAAGGCCACCTGCGGTGCCTTCTGACATGCCGCGGCGCATCATCTCGGTGGGGGCGTCATCCAAGAAAGCCGGCAAGAGCAAGGTCGCCTCTTTCCTGGTGAGCGCGTTGCAGCCAACCTGCGCCCTGAAGGTCTCCAGCGGCAGCCACACCCCTTCCGCGATCGTCACCGACCCCGAGCTGCTGGGGCGGCCCGGCACCGATACCGGCGCGCTGATCAAGGCGGGGGCTGCCAGAGTCCTGTGGGTCAACGCGTCGGGGACTCGCCTTGCCTCCGAGCTGAAGCGGGCGCTGGAGATGTTCCCCGCTGACTGCACCCTGGTCATCGAGGGCAACAGCGCGCTCGAGCACATCAACGCCGATTTCTCGGTCTTCGTCATGACCGTGCCCTTCGACGAGTTCAAGCCTTCGGCCGAGCAGGCGCTCACGAAAGCGGACCTGGTGCTGGTGGATATGCGCTGGAACCTCAAGGGACGAAAGCAAGACTCGATAGCGCAGGGATTGGCGAAACGCGCCCCGGGCGCACAAGTCGTCTACTACTCCAACGAGCCAGGCTTCGCCTCGGCGCTCCAGCGGGCCGCCACGATGGCCAGACGGGCGCTCGCCTGAACCACATCAAAGCCTGTCCGCGCGCGGCGAAAAACACCGTACGTCAATACATGGATTCAGGATGATTCAGGATCGTTCTATTGCGCCTCGGCCTCGAGCGCCGCGGCGGCATCGGCGGCGGCGGCTGCCGCCCTGCGTTTTCGCGTGGTGAACTTCGCCAGCAGGATGCTCAAGAGATAGAGGATGCCCATCGGGATCGCGACCAGGGTCATGGTCACCGGGCTCCAGTCGGGCGTGATCACCGAGGCCACGATCAGGATGACGATGATCGCCCACCGCCACTGCTTGGTCAGCTGCTCCGGCGTCACCACGTGGAGCCCCACCAGCATCCAGATGAACACGGGGGTCTCGAAAGATATCCCCAGGCCGATCATGAACCATCCCATGAATGTCACGTACTGGTTCGCCGAAAGCACCGGCCTCATCTGGGTGCCCGCCACGTTGAAGAGCCAGCGGATGCCCGGAGGCATGACCACGCGGTACCCGAAGACCACCCCGATGGCGAAGAACGCCACGATCATGATCAGGATGCCTATTGTGTACCTTCGCTCTTTGGTCTTGAGCGCGGGCGAGACGAAGGAGAGTATCTCGAACAGCACGACCGGAAGAGCCAGGATGACGCCCCCGAACATGGCCAGCTTGAACCTGACCAGGAAGGGCTCCATGGGGCTCATGTAGTTCAGGGTCACCCCGCCGGCCGGACCTTTCAGGATGGCGAGGATCTGCCACGCGAATATCCATGCGACAGCGAATGCGACCACTAAGGCAATCGCGCTGACAATTATCCTGCGTCGAAGTTCCTCCAGATGATGGAGGTAGGACATATGGCCGGTTGCCAATTAAACCCCTCGGGGCCTAAGACTTCTGCTCGGTGCCGGAGTCTGTTGGCTCAGGTGTGTCGAGGCTCTTCTGGACCTCGGCCGTGACCTTGTCGGTCGATTCGCGGAACGCATGGAGCGCCTGGCCGACCGACTGCCCAACCTTGGGAAGCCGGGAAGGCCCAAAAATGACGAGCGCGATGATCAGTATGACTATCAGCTCTGTCGGTCCCAGTCCAAACATTTGAAAAACCCCTTCATCGGTTGCGGTTCAAGGAATCTCACATTGATGTTAATGAGGGTTCCGCCGGGTGTCAATGTCGTACCAGAGCAGGCGGACGCCTGACAACCGGCTTCTTGCGCTGCCGCGCCACCGCCTCGGCGGGGCCGGCGTGTATCCGGCATCCGGCCCGGTTCAGGCCCTGCGGTAGACGAAATCGGCCAGCTGCTTCAGGTTCCTGACCTCCTGGACCTCGTCGCAGTGCGCGGAATAAGCCCCGATCACGCTGTCCCCGGTGTCCCAGCGCTCGCGGGACTCGGGGTTGAGCCAGTACACCTTCCTGGACCGCTCGCTGATGAGCTCGAGCGCGTCGGCCCGCGGGTCCCTGCCGTTGTTCCTGGCGTCCGACAGTATGAGCACCGTCGAGCGCGGCCCCAGCAGGCTCGAGAAGTCCTGGTCGAACATCTCCAGGGCGGCGCCGATGTCGCTGTGCCCGTCCCCGTCCACCACGGTCGCCCCCCGGTAGACCTCCTCCACCGCCTCGCCGACGTCGAGGTTCGCGAAGCAGTCGGTCACCTCGTCCATGCGGTCGATGAAGGCGAAGCTCCTCACGGCCTTGAACTGCTGATGCAGGCTGTAGACCAGCTGGAGCGTGAAGGTGCTGAAAGTCCGGACCGAGCCCGACACATCACACAGGATCCACAGCTCCGGCTTGGAGGGGATACGTTTCTTGTACTTGACCTCCAGGGGCACACCTCCGGTCGAGATGCTGTGCCGCAGGGTGTTCCTGATATCCACGCGCCCGCGCCTTCCGACGCTGTTGCGCCTGGCGATGCGCGCGGCGAGCTTGCGCGCGAGCATCGGCAGGATGCGCCGCATCTCCTCGACCTGCTTGAGGGAGGCGCTGAGGAACTCGACCTCCTCGGGGCGCGCCGGCATCCGGTCGCTTCGCCGCACTATATCCGTCCCCCGCTCGATGGCTATCAGGCGCCTGATCTCGCGGTCCATCAACCGGCGGAACTCCGCCACCCTCTCCTGAAGCTTCTCCAGCGCCAGGGCGGGAGGCACGTCCCGGCCCAGCTCGCCCTCGGCCGCCATCCCCTCGAGCTCGGCGCTCATCCTCTTGAAGTCGAGCATCTCCATGCCCTTGAACATGTAGTAGCCGGCGCCGGCCATCATCGGCAGCGGGCGCCCGCCACCGCCGAAGCCGCCCTCCATGTTGCCGACGGCGAAGGCCGCCATGCGCGCCATCGCGGCGACGTCCTCCGCGTTGCCCGCCATCAGGGCGTCGCGGACCATCTCCGCCAGCTCGGCGGCGTCCGGAGCCGGACTGTCGTCTTGCTCGCCGGGCTCGGCGGGTTGGTCCAGCAGCGCCTCTGAGCCGGAGAAGAAATCCTCGAAAAGCGCGTCGAACAGGGGAAAATCGGAGTCGCTCTTGATGAGCGTGGCGCGAAGAGCCATCTTGAAAGGGAGCATGGCGTCCATCGGCACGACCTTGAGCGCCTCGAAGGCGTCGATGCTCTCGGCGAGGGACACCTGCATCCCGGAGTCCCGGAGCGTGTCTATGAAAGATAGGACTTTTTCATCGATCGCCATGATCGTGCCGCTCGATTATCATCCGGTCGCGCGGTGGGCGATGCGCCTGATGTTCGCCTGGACCTTCTCCAGGTCCCTCTGCTCCTTCACCAGCAGGCTCAGCGTGCTGGACAGCATCTGCTCGTCGATCGTGTCGCTCGCCAGCACCTTCACGGCTGACGCCCAGTCGAGCGTCTCGGAGATGCTCGGCACTTTCTTGAGGTCCATCTGCCTGATGGAGCGCACCACGGCGAGCACGCGCCGCGCCAGGTCTTCGTCGATCCCCGGCACGCGCAGCCTGATTATCTCCAGCTCGCGCTCCTGGTCGGGGAAGTCTATATAGAGGTACAAGCAGCGCCTGCGCAGCGCCTCGGAGAGGTCGCGGGTGCGGTTGGAGGTCAGCACCACGAAGGGCATCTGCCGCGCCGTCACCGTGCCCAGCTCGGGCACCGAGACCTGGAAGTCGGAGAGGACCTCGAGCAGGAACGCCTCGAACTCGACGTCGGCTTTGTCCACCTCGTCGACCAGCAGAACGACTCTCTTCTCGCTGGTGATCGCCTTCAAGAGCGGCCTTGGCAGCAGGAACTCCTCGCTGAAGAGGTCCTCCTCCAGGTCCTCCCAGGACGCGCCCGAGCCGGAGTCCGCCTGGATCCGCAGCAGCTGCTTCTTGTAGTTCCACTCGTAGAGGGCTTTGGCCTCATCGAGGCCTTCGTAGCACTGCAGTCTGATCAGGTCGAAGCCGGTCGCGCGGCTGTAGGCCTTGGCCAGGTCGGTCTTGCCCACGCCCGCCGGCCCCTCGGCCAGGATCGGCTTACCCAGCTTGTCGGCCAAAAACAGCGCCGTGGCGATCGAGTCGTCGCAGAGGTAGTCGGCGCCTTTCATGTCCGCTCTGATCTTCGCGATCGCGTCCGAGCTCATGTTGCTGCCAGCCATTCAATCAGCCTTCTCTTCTTTTGCGGGCGGCTCCAGGGCGCCCTTTCCCGCCTCGATCAGCGAGGCGAGCTCGCCGACCCTGAACGCCATCGAGCGCGCTGAAGCCATGCCGATGGGGTCGATGGCGACCAGGTGCTTGTCGCCTCGGATGGTCTTGCCTTTGCCGTCGAGGCTCGAGAAAGCCGAGCCGCCGAATACTCCCAGGTCCGGCGTGGCCACCACCATGCCCAGCACGTTGAACGCGGTGTTGATGGTCATGAGCGTCATCTCGACACCGGCGTTGCGGAACCAGGCCACCGCCAGCGAGCCCCCGACCTTGTTGCGCAGGGCGCTCCGGGTGACGTTGCCGTGGACGAAGACCCGCAGCCTATCGATGAAGTCGGCGGTGGTGCCGGAGAGCCTGCCGAAGTGGACCGGCGAAGCGATGATTATGCCGGAGGCCTCGAGCAGCTCGGGGTAGATGCCTTGCATGCCGTCGTCCTGGCTGCAGTAACGCCCGGGCTCCTGCTTCTTGAAGCACCAGTTGCACTGCCGGCAGGGGCCGATCTCCATGCCCGAGAGGTCGAAGCGCGTGACCTCGAACCGCTCCTCACCGTCGTACTCGGCCAGCGCGTGGTCGAGGAGCACCGCCACGTTCCCATCCGAGATCAGACTGCCGTTGATCGCGACTATCTTCAATCCGCATCCTTCCCCGTCAGTAGCCCAGCTCTCGCAGGCGCTCGTCCGGGAGGCCGAAGTGGTGGGCTATCTCGTGGAGCACGACCTCGCGGACCACGTCGTCGATCTCTCTCCCGTTCTGTCGCGCGTACATCTCCACGGGCTGTCTGTATATGGTTATGTTATCAGGTAGGACCAGTGAGTATCCAAGGCCGCGCCTGGTCGGCGGCACCCCGTGGTAGAGCCCCAGCAGGGTCATCCCCCTGGCGCTTATGCCCAGCGTGCTGAGGTCCTCGGCGCTGGGGGCCTCCTCGACCATGACCCCGATGTTGCCCTCCTCGAGCGCCTTGGCGAAGTCATGAGGAAGGGTGTCGAGCACCTTCTGCACCTGCTCCTCGAAGGCGGCGCGGTCCATCACTGCCCGGCGAGGAACGGGTTCGTGCGGCGCTCCAGGCCGACGGTCGTCGAGCCCATGTGGCCAGGGTAGATCCTGGTCTCCGGTTCCAGGACGAAGACGTGCTCTCGCACGGAGTTCATCAGCGCCTCGAAGTCGCCGCCCGGGAAATCGGTGCGGCCGATGGAGCCGCGGAACACCAGGTCGCCGTCGAACAACGCGTCGTCGATAAGGAAGCTCACGCTTCCGGGCGAGTGGCCCGGCGTGTGCAGCACCTTGATCTCCAGCCCGGCCAGCTCGAGGGTCTGCCCTCCCGACAGAGGCTTCATGCCGGTGGGCTTGCGGAGGTCCTCGATTCCCAGCATCGCCAGCATCGCCTGAGGCATCATCTCCAGGGCCTGTATCTCGATCTCGTGCAGGTAGACGTCGGCACCGGTGGCATCGGCCAGGTCGGCCGCTCCGGCGATGTGGTCGGGATGGGCGTGGGTGATGAGTATGGCCTCCAGCTTCAGCTCCTGGCTCTTGAGGAACTCGATGATCGCCTGGGTCCCCAGTCCGGCGTCGATGAGCACGGAATCGTGTGAGCCCTCGTTCCACACCAGGTAACAGTTGGTGCCGAACGACAGGTCGGTGAAAGTCTCTATGTTCAAGGCGAATCCTCCTATTCGGTAGCCCCCAGAAGTATAGCAAAACGCACCGCGAAGCCCATATCAGGCCGGGTAGGGATAAAGCATGCGCTCTAAGAGGTCAACCGTCCGCACAAAACCGTCGGGACGCCTGCGCTACGACATGCACCACGGTCCTGTCACCATGGTGCGTTTTTCCCGACGCGGCCGGTTCTTGCTTCTCGCCTAGGGTTGGGCAAAGGCCGGTGTTACCCGGCCGGAGCAGTTAGCAAGAAGCAAGGACCCGCCACGCTGATCTCGAGGACTTCGAGCTCAGCCCAGGTCGATCAGGTGCACGCCATCGGTCAAGTCATCATAGCGGTCGGTGCAGGTGAACACCAGCACCTGCTCTTCGGAGGCGACCTCCTTGAGAAAGTCCCAGAGCAGGGCGAGCCTGTCCTCGTCAAAGTATGAGAACGAGTCGTCGAATATCAATGGCGGCTTGCGTCCCCTGGAGAGCAGGTCTACCAGCTCCAGCCGGGCGGAGAGATAGAGCTGGCTGGCGGTGCCCTTGCTGAGGGTGCTCAGAAGCTCGTCCGCCCCTATGGTGTCGCCCTTCTCGGGCGAGTAGACCGAGATGGCCAGGTCGCTCTCGCTGACCTCGACGTCCTGGTAGCGCCCGCCGGTCAGACGGGCGAAGGTGCGGCCCACGCTCTCGGCGAGCACCGGCACGGCCGAGGCGAGCATCTCGCCCGAGGCCTGGCGCATGCAGTCGCGCGCCAAAGTGTAGACGCGCAGGCGCCGCCGGGCCGACTGCTCAGCCTCCCACAGCCAGGTCACTATCTCCTCGATCTTGGCCGCCTCCTCGGGGTCGGAGGCCGTCTTTATCAGGTGGAACGACAGGCCGTCACGCTCTGTGGCCAGCTCATCGACCTCGCGGGCCAGCGACTTCAGCTCGCGGCCCAGCGCCTCGAGCTTGTCGGGGGCGACACGGTAGGCCTCGATCTCCTCTATTGTCTCCTCGCAGGCGGACACGTCGAGGGCGGCCTTGCGGCGCTCCACCACGAGCTGCTTGAACGACCTTCCGCCCAGCAGCGCCTTGAGGGCCGCCGCCGCTTCCTTGCGCTCCGCCATCAGGTCCTCGAAATCGTCGAACCTGTCGAAGAACTCATCGGCGTCCTTGCATCCGACAGATTCCAGGAACTCGACCTCGCGGTCCTCCAGCTTGGCCACCTCCGCCTCGGCCCGGCTGAGGGGCTCCTCCAGCGACTCGGTCTTCCCGGTCTCCTCTGTCGCGACAGGGTTAGCCGCCCTGTCCCGGGCAAGCATGTAGGCGCCCGCGGCAAGCGCCAGCGCCGCGGGCAACGCGATGGCGAACAGGCCTGCGTTGACCGCGCTGCCTAGCGCGATGGCAAGCACCAGAAGAACCACCCCGGCCGCCAGGCAGCCGATCGCCAGCCGCCGCGAGCCCTGCTTGACCGGCTCGGGCTCAGGCTCCGGCTCCGGCTCGGGCTCTTCCGCCTCCTGCGCCAGGTCCGCGCGCAGCGAATCCAGCGACTCGCGCACCCCGATCGCGCGGCGCAGTTCGGCCGCCGCACCTGGGTCGAGGTCGCGGAAGCCATCAAAGCGAGCGTCGATCTCGGCGTCCAACTTCTCCAGCTTCACGCCGGCCTCGCGCGCACGGTCGGCGGCGTCGAAGCGGTTGCTGGACTCGTTCAGCTTGCGGGCGGCATCCGATAGCCGGTGGTTTTTCTCTATGAGCTCCGAGAGGTCGGCGACCCTTGCCGACTTCTGCTCGATCGCGCGCTGGACCTCGGCGAGCCTCGTCTCCTGCTCGTCGAAGTCGCTGCTGGAGAGCGTCAGGTCTTTCTGTCGCGTCATATAAACCTCTCGCTCCTCCTGCAGGCGCTTTATCGTGCCCGGGTTGTTGGTCGGCCGCTCCAGCCCGCGCTTGAGCTCGTCGACCTCGGCGCTGAGCTCCTTGACGGCGCGCTCCATCACCGCGCTCTCGTTGCTGCCCACGACTATCTCGCGCAGCATGGCAGCGAGCTTCTTCGCGCCACCGTCCTCCCCCAGGCTCACCATCTGGTCGTGGGTGACGCAGGCGGTACGCAGGTAGAGCGACGGGTCGCGGAAGCCAAGCGCGTCGGCTATCTTGGAGTCGACCGCGCGGGCGCTGCCCAGCCGCTTGGCGTCGCCGGGCTGCTCCAGGTAGACCTTACCCTCGCCGAAGTCCTTGACCAGCCTGTACTCGCCGTCGTCATCGGTGAACTCGAGCATCACGAACGGCTCGCGCGACGAGCCCCAGCGCCTGTGCGCCCTGCCCTTAGCGGTGGAGGCGCCAGCCTTCTCGAACATCGCGGCCAGCAGCGCCCGCACTATGGTGGACTTGCCCGACTCGTTCGGCCCGCGGATGAGGTTCAAGCCGGGAGCGAACTCGATGTCGACGTCGGCGAACCTGCGGAAGTGCTCGGCGTGCAGCCGCTTCAATCGCATGGGGCATCACCGCCCAGTAGCATGGCCAGCCCGATCTGCATCGCGTCGGTGATCTCGTCCTTCTCGGATTCCGATGCGCCGCCGATCATGTCCTGTAACGCCTGGAGATAGATACGCGCGGGCGACCCCTCAGGGTAAGCAACAGGCTCCAGCGTCGAGGGGGCGGCCCAGGAGCGGTCGGTGAGCGAAATGTGGAAGAAGCTGTCCGCGAGCGGCGCCACGACCTCTTCCATGTCGGGATAGCCGGGGCGCCTCGCGCCTTCTATCACGATGTGAAGCACCTTCTCCATGTCCGCCCTGGACTCGATCATCGCCGCGAGCCCGGCCGCGCCGGCGTCCTCGGCCTTGATGGTGAGCTCCTCGTAGGAGCGCTTGCCGATCCTGACAGGCTGGACCTTCACCGTGGTCTCGTCGATCTCGACCAGCAGCACGTTGCCGAAGTCGCCCTTCTGCACCCTGACCATGTCGGGGCTGCCGGGATAGAACGCGGTGACGTCGCCGGCCGACTTGTCGGACAGGGAATGGTAATGGCCCAGCGCGATGTAATCGAGGCCGCTTGCCGCGATCTGCGCGGGCGTAACCACGTAGGTGTCGTCCACCACGTCCGGGATCTCGAAGCTCGCGTGAAGCATGCCCAGGCGCCACCGGCTCTGGTCAGCGGCGTCGAGGCCCGCCAGCGGGTATTTGTTGGCGAACGGCTTCACGTTGGCGTTGCCGTAGACCACGCAGTCCAGCTCGGGGAACCTGGCCGGGAGCATCTCCTCGCTCTTGAAGACCGTGAGGTTGTCCATCTCGGCGAACTCGGCGGCCCGCCAGATGGAGCGTTCGCCGTAAGGGTCGTGCGTGCCCGGCGAGACGACCACGGGGATCCCGACAGCGGCCAGGTCGTGGAAGCGGTAGGCCACCCGGCCCAGCAGGGACCGCGACACGCTGGCCGAATCGAACAGATCGCCGGCGATGAGCACCAGGTCGACCCGCTCGCGTATCGCGAGGTTCACGGTATCATCGAAGGCCTGCAGAAGCTGCGCCCTCTGGTACTCGCCTTTGCGACCGAGACCCAGGAACTTGGCCCCCAGGTGTACGTCGGCGGTATGAAGGATCTTCAGCGGCATGTCAGTCCGTCCGGTCCGGCCACACAGGTGGCGCTGGTCGCGTCGTCCTCGGGGTGTTACCAGCAGTGATTATAACAGAGGGGCCTGACAGACTTGCGGGGGAACCGATCCCGCCACGCTTGCCTAGCGGCGCCGCCCGCGCAGCGGGCTGTGGCAGAACTGGCAGGTCTCGAACCCCGATGGGACGGACTGCCCGCATCCCGGGCAACGGACTATCTCCGGCATGTCGTAGTGGTGACCCGCGCCGTAGCGGATTCTGCGGTGCCGTTCGCCGGACAGCCTGAAGTATGCCCAGGCGGCGCCCAGCCCGATCGGGCCCGTTGCCAGTCCGATGACAAGCCAGAGCGTGTAGTTCTCGCCGTTGGTGCGCGCCATCGCGGCAGCGGAGTACCCGCAGAATATCCACAGGATTATCCCGCACGAGACGAGCGCCGCTACCATGATGGTGTTAGTTGCCGCGAAGTTCATTACTTCTCCTCTTCAGGCGCCCTCGCCCTCGAAGCGGGCGCCCGTGACACGAACCGTGCACGATTCGAAGGAGCCGAGGCCCGGGATTTCGACGGCGACCACGAGGGAGACCCCGTCGAAAGCGCCTTCATCGGCCCCTCTCTGGATGATATCAGCCAGGAGCGAACGGTCAAGGTGTTTCATCACTCCGAGGTAGAAGTCGGGGTATTCGTTGAAGATGCCCGCGAAGAAGGCGGGGTCGAGCGTCCTGACCAGGTCCGTTATCCACTCGCGGTTCCCCTCCAGCACTTCGCTCACGACGGCATGGTCGTAGAGCCCCATTACCTGCGTCGCGAACTCGACGTTGTCGTTGATCATCGTGGCCACCGCCACCGGGTCCAGGTGCCCGACCAGCCGGCTGACCCAGTCGATCGTGCCGTTTGCGACCGCCGCGAAGCTGCGCGGGTTGAGCGCGTTGGTGACCTTGACCATGAACTCGGGGATGTTGTTCATAACCTCGGCGATCATCTCGGGGTTCAGGTTCTGCATGAACCCCAGGATGAAATCAGGGTTCTGGCTCGAGGCGCGCGCGATGACCGCCGGGTCGAGCTGGGTCATTATCTCCTCGAAGAACTTGGGGTTCTCGTTGACCGTGTTCGATATGACCTCGGTGGACAACTCGCCCAGCAGGCGCGCGTAGAACTCGGGGTTCTCGTTGAACGCCTCCGCGAGCACCTTGGGTGACAGCGTCGACAGCGTCCCCGAGATCATCTCCTCGCTGGACATGATCTTGCCCGCCGCCGCCCCCATCGCCTTGAGGACTTTCTTGCTGGTGGTCGGCTCGGGAGGCTTCGGCTCGGTTCCTTGCTTTTCTTTCTTGTCTTCCGGCATAGCTCCTCTTATATGTGTCGTGGTGTCTTACGCTTTACGCTCCTCTACAATCTTCACGATATCCAGCGGTTCGCCCTTCGACGGGTCCAGCACCAGCTCGATCGCTCCCACCTCGCACGCGCCCTCGCAGACCCCGCAGCCCATGCACTTGTCCTCGAGCACCACCGCCACGTCGTCCGTCTCGATCGCGAAGAACGGGCAGAGCTCGGCGCAGTCGCCGCAGCCGGTGCAATCGTCGGACATTTCCGCGCGGAAGCCGCTCGCGCAGACCATCGGCAGGTGCACGGCGTTCCAGACCTGCATCGCCAGGCAACAGCAGGAGCAGCAGTTGCAGATGGCGAAGAAGCGCCCTCCGGCCACGTCCTTGAAGAACGCGTTGTGCACGTGGCCCCGCTTGTGCTCGGCCCGCAGTATCTCGACCGCCTCGTCCTGG
>PMJJ01000118.1 GCA_003157385.1 Actinomycetota bacterium
GAGCCGTTCCAGGGCGCCGCCACCGGCGTGGGCGGCATCGTGCGCGACATATTCACCATGGGGGCGCGGCCCATCGCCAGCCTCGACCCGCTGCGGTTCGGCTCGCTGTCCAACCCCCGGACCCGCTACCTGCTCGACGGCGTGGTCGCCGGCATCGCCTCCTACGGCAACTGCCTGGGGATCCCCACGGTCGCGGGGGACCTCTACTTCGAGGACGCCTACGAGGAGAACCCGCTCATCAACGTGATGTGCCTGGGGATCATGCCCAAGGAGCGACTGATACTCGGCCGCGCGTCGGTGCCCGGGAGCTACGGCATCCTGATGGGGTCGAGCACCGGCCGCGACGGCATCGGCGGGGTGAGCGTGCTTGCCTCCCAGGAGTTCGACGAGACCAGCGCGGAGAAGCGCCCCAGCGTCCAGGTGGGCGATCCTTTCACCGAGAAGCTCGAGATCGAGGCCTGCCTGGAGATGCTGGACAAGGGCCTGCTGCTGGGCCTGCAGGACCTGGGCGGCGCCGGCCTCACCTGCGCGACCTGTGAGACCGCCGAGCGGGGCGGCTGCGGCATGGACGTCGATGTGTCCAAGGTGCCGCTGCGCGAGCCGGAGATGGAGCCCATCGAGATCATGATGTCGGAGTCCCAGGAGAGGATGTTCGCGCTGTGTTCCCCCGAGAACCTCGCCGAGGTGCTGGACATCTGCGACAAGTGGGGCCTCGACGCGATCCCGGTGGCTCGCGTGACGGAAGGCGACGAGCTACGGCTGACATGGGGCGATGAGGTCATCGCCTCGATGCCGGCGAGCTCGCTGGCTCAGGGCCCCGAGTACGACAGGAAGGCCGAGCGCCCCGGCTACATCGACGAGCTGAACGCCTTCGACACCTCGAGCCTGCCGGTGCCGGACGACCTCGGCGACGTCCTGATGCGGCTGCTGGGCTCAGCGAACATCTGCTCCAGGCGCTGGGTGTACGAGCAGTACGACCACATGGTGAGGGTCAACACGGTCGAGCTTCCCGGCGGGGACGCCGGGGTGCTGCGGGTCAAGGAGACCGGTGCGGGGCTCGCCCTCTCCTGCGACTGCAACGGCCGGTACACCTACCTCGACCCCTACGTGGGGACGCAGGTCGCCCTGGCTGAGAGTGCGCGCAACGTGGCCTGCACAGGCGCCACCCCGGTCGCCATCACCAACTGCCTCAACTTCGGAAACCCGGAAAAGCCGGGCATATTCTGGCAGTTCGTACAGTCCGTGGACGGGCTGGCCGAGGGCTGCCGGCAGCTCAACACGCCTGTGGTCGGCGGCAACGTGAGCTTCTACAACGAGTCTTTCGGGGAGGCCATCTTCCCGACCCCGGTGATCGGCATGCTGGGCCTGTTGGAAGACGTGGACGACCGCATGGTCTCGGCTTTCGCCTCGGAAGGCGACAAGGTGCTGCTGCTCGGCGATACCGCGGACGAGCTCGGCGGCAGCGAGTACCTCAAGGTCATCCACGACAAGATAGCCGGGGCATCACCGGCCATCGACTGGCCCGCCGAGAAGGCGCTCATAGAGTGCCTGACCGACGCGGCTTCGGCACACCTGCTCATCTCGGCCCACGACCTTTCAGAGGGCGGCCTGGCGGTGGCGCTTGCCGAGTCCTGCCTGCAGGGCGGCATCGGGGCCGCGGTCGAGATACCCGCTGAGCTCGCTCCCGTCACCACGCTGTTCAGCGAGACTCAGGCGAGGGCGCTGGTCAGCGTCGCGCCTGATAAGCTGGATGAGTTCACCGCGATGACCCGCCAGAAGGGCGTGCCCGTCCACGCGCTGGGCACCGTCGGCGGGGATTCCCTCTCCGTGGAGGGCGTGTGCGTGCTGCCGCTCGAGGAGATGCGCGACGTCTACGAGAACGCCCTCGAGAAGATGATTGCAGGTGCTCACCACTGATTACAGAAGCATGTCACGAGTCGCCTTGTCTTAGGTCAATACTTCCATCCCGGGAAAGAGGGATAATAACATCGTGAGAGATTTACACGACGATCCGGCCCGGAGCGGCGATTCCCCCGAGGAAGCCTGCGGGGTATTCGGGGTCTGGGCGCCCGGCGAAGAGGTGGCTCGCGTCACCTACTTCGGCCTCTACGCGCTGCAGCACCGCGGCCAGGAGAGCGCGGGCATCGCCGTCACCAGCGGCGACGGCATCCTGGTGGTCAAGGACATGGGGCTGGTCTCGCAGGTCTTCGACGAGAACAGCTTCCAGAGCCTGACCGGACAGGCGGCCATCGGCCACGTGCGGTACTCCACCACGGGTTCCACCTACTGGGAGAACGCCCAGCCGATGTACGACATCACCAGCCGCGGCCCGCACGCTTTTGCCCACAACGGCAACCTGGTCAATACCGAGGAGCTGCGCGAGTCGCTCCTCGAAGAGGGCGCGACCTTCACTTCCACCACCGATACCGAGGTCATGAGCAGCCTGCTGGGCTGTTCGACGGCCGCGACCACCCCCGAGGCGGTCGCCGAGGTCTTCCCGCGCCTGAAGGGCGCGTACTCCGCGGTCATCCTTACCGAGGAGGGGCTCTTCGGCCTGCGCGACCCCCACGGCATAAGGCCGCTGTGCCTCGGCCAGCGCGACGGCGCCATCTTCATCGCGAGCGAGACGGCCGCGCTGGACGTGGTCGGCGCGCGGTTTATAAGGGAGATCGAGCCGGGCGAGATAGTGCAGGTCAACGAGAACGGGATCAAGTCACGCCGTTTCGCGGAGGCGGAGAAGCCTTCGCTGTGCATATTCGAGTTCATCTACTTCGCGCGCCCGGACTCATCGCTCTACGGCAAGGTCCTGTACGGCGCCCGCAAGGAGATGGGGATGCACCTGGCCGAGGAATCGCCCGTCGAGGCCGACATGGTCATCGGGGTGCCGGACTCGGGTGTCCCGGCCGCTATCGGCTTCGCCGAGCAGTCGGGGATCCCGTTCGGCGAAGGGCTGATCAAGAACCGCTACATCGGCCGCACCTTCATCCAGCCGACGCAGTCGATCAGGCAGCTCGGCGTGCGCCTGAAGCTCAATCCGCTGTCACAGGTCATATCGGGGAAGCGCCTGGTGGTCGTGGACGACTCCATCGTGAGGGGCACCACCAGCCGCAAGATAATCGAGCTGCTCAAAGAGGCCGGCGCGACCGAGGTCCACATGCGAGTGAGCTCCCCGCCGATCAGCTGCCCCTGCTTCTACGGGATAGACACCGCAGTGCGCAACGAGCTCATCGCGTCGCGCTTCTCGGTGGCCGAGATTGGCGAGTTTCTGGGCGCGGATTCCCTGCACTACCTCAGCATGGCGCACCTGCTGGAGTCCTGCGGGCAGGACAAGGAGAAGTTCTGCACCGCGTGCTTCGACGGCGAGTACCCGATGGAAGTGCCCAAGGATTCGGCGATGTCCAAGTTCCGGTTGGAGGAGAAGACGCGAGCTTGAACGCGGCAGCTGCGGTGTTCGAACGCGAGCGTGTTTGTGGAACGGAGTACTTAAGGGGGTAGGTGGGTTGCCGGAAGACGACAAGCCCCAGGGCGTTGACTACAGGTGGGCGGGGGTCGACACCAGGGCTGCCGACGAGGCGGTCCGACTGATCAAGGAGAAGGTCGGCGCCACGCTGCGGCCGGAGGTGCTGGCTGGCATCGGGGGCTTCAGCTCTCTCTTCGAGCTCGACCTTTCACGCTTCGAGAATCCGGTCCTCGCCTGCGGCACCGACGGCGTGGGCACCAAGGTAAAGCTCGCCCAGATGCTCGACAAGCACGACACGGTGGGCGTCGACCTCGTCGCTATGTGCGCCGACGACGTCGTCACCTGCGGAGCCGAGCCGCTTTTCTTCCAGGACTACATCGCCACCGGGAAGGTCGTGCCGGCGCGGATCGCCGAGATAGTGAAGGGCGTGGCGGACGGCTGCGTAAAGGCCGGCTGCTCTCTCACCGGAGGCGAGATAGCCGAGCACCCCGGCGTGATGGAGGAGGACGACTACGACCTGGCGGGCTTCTGCGTCGGTGTGGTCGAGAAGGACAAGATCATCGACGGCTCCCGGGTGATGCCCGAGGACAGGATCATCGGGCTGGGTTCCTCCGGCCTGCACTCCAACGGTTACTCGCTGGCCAGGAAGCTCCTCTTCGACTCGGGGGACTTCAACCTGGACGACCACACCAAGGAGATCGCGAACCCGCTGGGGATCGAGCTGCTGACCCCCTCGATGATCTACGCGCCGGCGATCCTCAAGGTGATAGAAGCCTGCGACGTCAGAGCGATAGCCCACGTCACCGGCGGCGGCATCACCGAGAACCTGCCGCGGGTGCTGCCGGGCAACATGCACGCCGAGATGATCTACGGGTCCTGGCCGGTTAAGAACATCTTCTCGTTCATACAGAAGGTCGGAGGCATCGACCTGTTCGAGATGCTCCGGACGTTCAACATGGGGCTCGGCATGCTGCTGGTGGTGCCGCCCAGCGAGGTGCGCAAGGCGCTGCAGGTGCTGGATATGAGCCTATACCGCGCGTTCGAGGTGGGGGAGATAGGGCCCGGCGGCGGTCCCGTAAAGTACAACTAGCGCGCATGGCGGAGCTGGCCGCCCCGGCGCTTGACGTTCAAACGGAGATGGCATGGCGATAGGCGAATCGAGGATCCGGCTGGGCATTCTGGCATCCGGTTCAGGCACCAACCTGGAGGCGATAGCCCAGGCGATAAACGACGGGGACGTCCCCGCCGAGATCGCCATCGTCATAAGCGACAACCCCGGGGCGTTCGCGCTGGAGAGGGCGAAGCGAAGGGGCATCCTCTACGAGGTCGTCGACCTCGCCGACTTTCCCGACCGTCCCTCCTTCGACAGCGAGGTGCTCGCGGCGCTCGCCAGCGCGCGGGTGGACCTGGTGGTGCTGGCCGGCTACATGAAGCTGGTGGGTAAAGAGATCATCGAAGCTTTTCCCAACAGGATAATGAACGTCCATCCGGCGCTGCTGCCGTGCTTCCCGGGCGAGCACGGGGTGCCCGACGCGCTGGACTACGGCGTCAAGGTCTCGGGCGTGACGGTGCACTTCGTGGACGGGGGCCTGGACACCGGCCCGATAGTGGCGCAGGAAGCGGTGGCGGTGGAGGAGGGCGACGACGTCGAGTCCCTCCATAACCGGATACACGCGGCGGAGTACCGGCTCTACCCCAGGGCCATCAGGCTTTTTGCCGAGGGGCGGCTGGTGGTGGACGGGCGCAGAGTGAGGGTGCTGCCGGGAGACGATTAGAGACAGCGATTCGAGCAGCCGCAAATGCGGGCTGGACGAAAGGAGTAAAGATGGCCAAGGTGAGCCGGGCTCTGCTGAGCGTCTCGGACAAGAGGGATCTTGTCTGGCTGGCGAAAGAGCTCACAGCGATGGATGTTGAGGTGATCTCGACCGGCGGGACCTACAAGCTGCTGCGCGAGGAGAACATCAAGGCCACGCCGGTGGCCGAAGTGACCGGATTCCCCGAGATGCTGGACGGCAGGGTGAAGACGCTCCACCCCAAGATCCACGGAGGGATACTGGCCGACCGCAGCAAGCCAGACCACCTCAGGCAGGCCGAGTTCCAGAAGATCGGGCTGATCGACCTGGTGGTGGTCAACCTCTACCCGTTCGCCCAGACCATCGCCAAGCCTGACGTGACCCGCGAGGACGCCATCGAGAACATCGACATTGGCGGGCCCACCATGGTGCGCGCCGCGGCCAAGAACCACGCGCACGTCGCCATCGTCGTCAACCCCGACCGCTACAAGGGCATCATCGAGGAGATGAAGAGCACCTCGGGAGAGATAAGCGAGGCGACGCGCCGCGACCTGGCCCGCGAGGCCTTCACCCACACGGCGGAGTACGACGCGATGATAAGCGCCTACCTTACCGCCGAGGAGGGGCTTGGCGACGCGTTCCTGCCCTCGCTGGTCCTGGCGTTCGCCAAGGTCTCCGACCTGCGCTACGGCGAGAACCCCCACCAGTCGGCCGCGCTCTACTCCGAGCAGGGCGCCAAAGGATCTTCACTGGCCTCGGCGCCGCAGCTCCACGGCTCGGCGCTCTCGTTCAACAACATCCTCGACGGCGAGGCGGCCTGGAACTGCGCGCTCGAGTTCGACGAGCCTGTCTGCGTGATCATGAAGCACAACAACCCCTGCGGCGTGGCGGTGGACGACTCGCTCGAGGTCGCTTACGCCAAGGCGCGGGACTGCGACCCGGTCTCGGCATACGGCGGCGTGATCGCCGTCAACCGGCCGCTGGACGAGGCCACCGCGCGCGCGATGAAGGGCAACTTCATCGAGCTGCTGCTGGCGCCTTCTTTCGAGGAGGCGGCGCTCAAGGTCCTCAAGGAGCGCAAGGACGTCCGGGTGCTGGAGATGGGCGACCCCTCGAACCCCCAGGCGGGTGGCAAAGACTTCAGGCGCATCCACGGCGGCCTCCTGGCGCAGGACTACGACACTGACCCCTACGACCGCTCGGCCTGGAGCGTCGCGACAGCCAAAGAGCCGACCGACGCCCAGTGGGACGACCTCCTCTTCGCCTGGAAGGTGTGCAAGCACGTCAAGTCCAACGCGATCGTGCTCGTCAAGGACAAGGCCACGGTAGGCGTGGGCGCGGGGCAGATGAGCAGGGTGGATTCCGCTATGATAGCGGTGGAGAAAGCTGGCGGGCGCGCGGCGGGCTGCTCGGTGGCGTCCGATGCTTTCTTCCCGTTCCCGGACGCCGTCGAGAAGGTGGCGGGCGCGGGCGCCGCGGCGGTCATACAGCCCGGCGGGTCCAAGAAGGACGACGAGGCCCTGGCGGCCTGCGAGCGCCACGGGATGGCGATGGTCACGACCGGCCGGAGGCACTTCAGGCACTGAGGCACGAGGAGCGAACACATGCATATTGTGATACTGGGATGCGGCAGGGCCGGCTCCAGGCTTGCCCAACACATTTCCGGCCAGGGCCACTTCGTATCGGTCATCGACAAAGACCCCAACGCGTTTCACCTTCTGGGAGCGGACTTCAAGGGCAAGACCATCACCGGCGTGGGGTTTGACAGCAACGTATTGCTTGAGGCCGGCATAGAGAAAGCCGACGCTTTCATTGCCGTGAGCAGCGGGGACAACTCCAACCTGGTCGCATCCAAGGTGGCAAAGGACGTCTTCAACGTTCCGCAGGTCATCGCGCGTATCTATGACCCGCGGAGAGCAGAGATATACAAGCGGATGGGCATACCGACGGTTGCGCCGGTCACCTGGGGGGTCAACAGGATCCTGGACATCCTTTTCGTAGAGGGCAAGGCCGCTGCCGAGAAGCATGGAGCGCTGGAGTCTGAATTGCTGGAGCTGGATGTACATATCCCGGCGAAGCTGGATGGAAGAAAAGTCAGCGAGTTCGAGATCAGTGGGGAGGTCAAAGTTGTCGCAATCGAGCGTAGCGGCGAAGTCTTCATGCCCGTCGAGGACACTTCCTTTGAGAAGGGTGACCTCGCACACGTCGCGGTGAACAGGGCGCATGTGGATAAACTCAGGGAAACGTTCTTCGCTTCCTGATTCTCCAAGGAGGTTCTTGATGAGGGTCATAATCGTGGGTGGAGGAAAGGTGGGCAGCTACCTGGCTGAGATGCTCAATGACAAACACGACGTGACCGTTATCGAGCAGAGTGTGAACAAGAGCCACGAGCTGGAGAAGTCTCTAGTAGACGTCAACATCATAAACGGTGATGGCTGCGAGCCGCTCGTGCTGGAAGGGGCCGGGCTGTCCGTTATCGACCTCGTGCTCGCTGTCACAGGGGACGACGAGGATAACCTCGTCGTATCCTATCTGTCCAAGTTCGCATACGAGGTCCCCAAGGTGGTGGCCCGCGTGAACAACCCGAAGAACAGGTGGCTGTTCACCCGGAGCTGGGGAGTGGACATAGGGGTGAGCTCACCCGATATAATCGCCCGCATTATCGACGAGGAAGTGACGCTGGGCGAAGTGATAACGGTCATGAAGCTNNCGTCAGGGAGGATGCGATGCTGATCCCCGCGGCCGACACCTTGCTTCAGGAGAACGACCGGGTCCTGGCCATCACAAATGTCAACAACCAGGGGGCTCTCGAGGAGGTCCTTGGGAGCAGTGCCTGAGCGGTCGTGCTCGCTAGTATGAATCTGATATACGCCACCGATGCGGCGT
This sequence comes from Actinomycetota bacterium, assembly GCA_003157385.1. Classification (GTDB taxonomy): domain Bacteria; phylum Actinomycetota; class Geothermincolia; order Fen-727; family Anoxymicrobiaceae; genus FEN-680. The sequence continues at coordinate 8,140 of PMJJ01000118.1, forward strand.
GGGACCCTGGACAGAAAGTAGCCATCCGTGAACGACGACATTGATAAGGGCGAAAGCGAAGATATTCTCCTTCCAGTCAGTGCCGACGCGCGGGAGTACAAGCTGGCCCGGGGAAGGCTGAAGATATTCCTGGGCGCCGCCGCGGGCGTGGGCAAGACCTATCGTATGTTGAGCCAGGCGCAGGAACTCCACGGCTCGGGCGTGGACCTTGTTGTAGGGATCGCGGAAACCCACGGCCGGGCGGAGACAGAAGCCCTTCTCGCGGGGCTCGAGGTCATCCCGCGGCGCGAGACTGAGATCCAGGGTATCAAGCTGCGGGAGATGGACCTGGACGCTATCCTGGAGCGCCGGCCGAAGCTCGCGCTGGTCGATGAGCTCGCCCACACCAACATCCCCGGCTCGCGCCACGCAAAGAGGTACCAGGACGTGGAGGAGTTGTTGGACAAGGGTATCGACGTCTTTGCCACCCTGAACATCCAACACGTTGAGAGCCTCAATGACGTTGTGCAGGAGATCACTGGCGTGAAGGTCAGCGAGACCTTACCGGACAGGTTCCTGGAGAACGCCGAGGAGGTCGAGCTGGTCGACATCACGCCGGAAGTGCTGCTGAAGCGATTCCGCGAGGGAAAAGTCTATGTTCCCGAGAAAGCGGAGCAGGCGATGCGGCGCTTCTTCCGGAAGGGAAACATCTTCGCGCTGCGAGAGCTCGCCCTCCGCTATACCGCCAGGCACGTGGAGGGAGACCTCCGCTCGTACACCGACCTCACCGTGGTCAAGAGGCCCGTGCCGGTTGGGTCCCGCATCATGGTGTGCATCACGCCGAGTGACACCGCCGAGCGTCTGGTCCGCATAGCCTACTCCCTGGCGACCGGTCTCGACACGGAGTGGATAGCCGTCTACGTGGAGTCCCCTAAAGAGTCAGACTTCACCGACAAGGCCTTGAAACAGTTGTCCAAGAACATGTGGCTGGTGGAGGAACTGGGCGGGAAGGTGAACATCCTGTTCAGCTCCGCCGGAACCCACCTGGCCCAGATCGTGATGGAGTTCGCGAAAAATCACGAGATCGACATGATAGTCGCCGGATCGCCGAACCAGGGCCGCTGGAAGAAGCTGGTAGGAGCCTCGTTTATCGACGAACTCATCCACATTGACAGCTCGATCAATGTCCTGGTGATCGGTCAGCCCGAGAAGGAGACTTGAGCACCCCGGGTCTCGATCGGGTTCAACCATCACAATGCAGGTTTGTCTCCTGAATGATCTCGAATGCCTTCAGTATGACCCCGGTGGCCTGGTCGAGTGTGATATCGGAGGTGTTCAATGCCAGCTCGTAGATCAGCGGACTGTTCCAGTCCACGTTGAACAGGTACTGGTGAAAGGCGGTTCTGGCGTAGTCGGACTCGTTGCAGAGGCGGCGCGCCTCCTCCAGCCCCTTGGAGCCTTTCAGCTTCCGCTCCGAAGCGATCCGCTTGATGCGAGTGTCCAGATCGGCGACCAGGTGGACCCTGAACAGCCGGTGGTCATCGGCCATGATCACGCCGGCGCCCCGGCCGAGGATCACCACGTCGCCTCTGTCGACCTCCTCGCGCATCAACCGCGCCATGGCATCGACGTACTTGGCCGATCGCTGCTGGAAGGTCGTACGGTCCTGAAAGCTGACCCTGGCCTCAAAGACTCTCTGCATCTTGGACTCGTCGAGCCCGGCCTTGCTCGCCGCCTCGGTTATGAGGTCCTTGCCGATGAACCTCCAGCACAGGCGCCTGGCGAGTTCCTCGGCGATCCACATGCCCCCGCTGCCCTTCTGCCGCGAGATCGTGATGACGTTGCGCACTCTACCCCTCCTGCAGGTTGATGATACGGATGTTGAGGTCCAGCACGTTCACGGTGGGCTGTCCGAAGACCCACAGGAAGCGCCCGTGTGTGTTCTTCTTAACCAGTTCTCTCAAAGCGGCTTGCGAAACATGCGTGGCGGCCGCGATGCGCGGCACCTGCAGCAAGGCCGACTCCTGGCTGATGTTGGGATCGAGACCCGACGCCGAAGACGTCAGGAGCTCGACGGGGATCTGGTCGGTCTTCAACCCTGGGTTCTCCTTCTCCAGTTGCTTGATGCGCGCTTTCACCGCGAGCAGGAGTGCGGGGCTGTTGGGCCCGAGGTTGGTCCCGCCACTCTTCATGGCGTCGTAGTCCGAGGCCGAAGGCCGGCCGTGGAAGAACATCTTCGAGGTGAAGCTCTGCCCGATCTCCCGCGACCCCACAACCTTGCCGTTGCGTGTGACGATGTTCCCGTCGGCGCTCTTTCCCGCGATGCGGCCCACGCCGACCATCAACAGAGGATACGCGAGGCCGAGTACGACAACTGCCAGGATCAGTATTTTGACNNTGTACTTCACACCCTTGAGCGCCAGTGGTATGAGCAGCACGATGATGATGGCGTTGAAGATGACAGCTGAAAGAATGGCGCTCTGCGGTGTCGACAGTTTCATGATGTTGAGAGCCCTGAGGCCCGGGATCGCAACCATAAACATGGCGGGGATGATCGCGAAATACTTCGCTACGTCGTTTGCCACACTGAAGGTCGTGAGGCTGCCGCGTGTTATGAGCAGCTGCTTTCCGATTTCGACCACCTCGATGAGCTTGGCCGGATCGGAATCGAGGTCGACCATGTTCCCCGCTTCTTTCGCGGCCTGGGTCCCACTGTTCATCGCCAGGCCGACGTCGGCCAGCGCGAGAGCGGGCGCGTCATTTGTCCCGTCGCCCGTCATCGCGACGAGCTTGCCTGAGGCCTGCTCTTTGCGTATGATCCCCATCTTGTCCTCGGGTTTCGCCTCGGCGACGTAGTCGTCGACGCCCGCCTCCCGGGCGATCGCCTTGGCGGTAAGAGGGTTGTCTCCCGTTATCATCACGGTCCTGATGCCCATCGCGCGAAGTCTGTCGAAACGCTCACTGATGGCTGGTTTCACGAGGTCTTTCAGCTCCACCAGGCCTATCGCCTCACCATTTACCGCCACCGCCAGCGGCGTCGACCCTTGCTGCGCGATGAAATCGACCGCCTCCTGGTAGTTGGTGGGAAGCTCGTTGCCCGACGTTTTCACGTTTTCTACGATTGCGTCAGCGGCTCCCTTGCGGTAGCTGTCCCGCTGGAAGTCGAGGCCGCTCATGCGCGTCTCCGCGGTGAACGGGACCACGGTGCCCCCTTCAGGATGCTCCACCTTTATCCCCAGTTTCTCGCCCAGGTCGAGGATCGAGCGGCCCTCGGGCGTCTCGTCGCCGAGAGACGCGAGGATCGCCGCGCGCCCGACTTCCTCCTCGGAATGAGCTTCGAAAGGCACAAACTCGCTGGCGAACCTGTTGCCGAAGGTTATGGTGCCGGTCTTGTCCAGAAGGAGGGTGTTGATGTCACCCGCGGCCTCGACGGCCCGCCCGGACATCGCCAGGACGTTGTACTGGGTCAGCCTGTTGATGCCCGCGATGCCGATCGCGGACAGCAGCCCGCCTATGGTAGTGGGTATCAGGCAGACCAGCAGGGCCACCAGGGCGGTGATGGTCGTCTTGGCGTTGAGATAGCCGCTTATCGACGGCAGCACCAGGATTACGACCAGGAAGATGATTGTCAGCGCAATCAGGAGGATGGTCAGCGCGATCTCGTTAGGCGTCTTCTGGCGCTCGGCTCCCTCGACGAGAGCGATCATCTTATCCAGGAAACTCTGACCTGGATCGGCGGATATCTCGATCTTCAGCCAGTCGGAGAGCACC
>PMJJ01000052.1 GCA_003157385.1 Actinomycetota bacterium
CGGGCGGCCCCATGAGCGTCTACGAGGACGGAGCTCCCGACATCGACCCCGCGGTCTTCGACCTTGGGATCCCCATACTGGGCATCTGCTATGGCACGCAGCTGATGGCCCGCTCACTGGGTGGCACTGTCGAGCCGACGGGCGTACGCGAGTACGGCAAGACCGATCTTACCGTCGAGGAGGAGGGGGTCCTGCTGGACGACCTCCCGCTGGAGCAGACGGTATGGATGAGCCACGGCGACACCATCACCAGGGCGCCCGCCGGCTTCAAGGTGCTGGCCCACACGCCCGTCTCCCCGGTGGCCGCGATGGAATCGGTGGAGCGCGGCCTGTACGGCCTGCAGTTCCACCCGGAGGTGGTCCACACGCCCGCGGGCATGGAGATCCTCAAGAACTTNNGAGAAGATAATCTGCGGGCTCTCCGGCGGCGTCGACTCGGCCGTGGCCGCGGTGCTGGTGCACAAGGCGCTGGGCGACCAGCTGACCTGCGTGTTCGTCGACACCGGGATGCTGCGCATGAACGAGGCCGACGAGGTGGTGGAGACCTTCGGTCGGCACCACCAAATGAAGCTCATCCACGTGGACGCGCGCGAGAGGTTCCTTGCCCGGCTGGAGGGCGTCACCGACCCCGAGGTCAAGCGCAAGACCATAGGCGAGACGTTCATCCGCGTCTTCGAGAAGGTCGCCCGCGAGATGGAGGACACCAAGTTCCTGGTGCAGGGTACACTCTATCCGGACATCATCGAGAGCGGGACCAAGGACGCGGCCCGCATCAAGTCGCACCACAACGTCGGCGGCCTGCCCGAGGACATGGACTTCGAGTTGATCGAGCCGCTGCGAGCGCTCTTCAAGGACGAGGTCCGCGCCGTGGGCGAGGAGCTGGGCATCCCCGAGGAGATAGTCTGGCGACAGCCGTTCCCCGGCCCCGGCCTCGCGGTGCGCATCATAGGCGAGGTGACCGCCGAGCGTCTGGACATACTGCGCCGGGCCGACGCCATCGTGATCGAGGAGATCAAGCGGGCGNNTGATGGGCGACGGGCGCACCTACGCCTATCCCATCGTCCTGCGCGCGGTCACCTCCGAGGACGCCATGACCGCCGACTGGGCGCGCATCCCCTACGACGTCCTGGAGCGCATCTCCAGCAGGGTGATAAACGAGGTGGCAGGCGTCAACAGGGTCGCCTACGACATCTCGAGCAAGCCCCCCAGCACTATCGAATGGGAGTAGCCACTCTCGATGGTCCCTGAAAGCGTCAGAGGTAAGTCCTATCTCGATGACCTCAACCCTCCCCAGCGCGAGGCGGTCGAGTACATGGGCGGGCCGCTTCTCATAATCGCCGGCGCCGGGTCGGGCAAGACCAGGGTGCTGACCTATCGGATCGCGCACCTGATACATTCCTGCGGGGCTTCTCCCTGGGACATTCTCGCGCTCACGTTCACCAACAAGGCCGCGGGCGAGATGAAGGAGCGGGTGGGAAAGCTGGTGGGCGTGCCCGCGCGCGACATGATGGTCGGCACATTCCATTCCTCCTGCTCGCGCATCCTGCGGCGGGAGGTGGAGCCACTGGGCTACACGTCCAACTTCTCGATCTACGACGAGATCGACTCGGTGCGCCTGATTGCCCAGTGCCTCGATGACCTGGGCCTGGACAAGAAGAGCTACCACCCGCGCGCCCTCAAGGCCGCCATCAGTATGGCCAAGAACGAGATGGTCGACGAGGAGTCGTTCGGCGACAGGCTCGACGGCGACTTCTTCCTGGAGGTCGCCTGGCAGGTTTACAAGCGCTACCAGGAGAGGCTGAGGGCCAACGACGCTCTCGACTTCGACGACCTGCTGCTGGTGATGGTCCACCTCTTCGAACTCTATCCCCAGGTGCTGGAGAAGTACCGCGAGAGATACCGCCACGTGCTGGTGGACGAGTACCAGGACACCAACCTGGTGCAGTACCACCTGGTCAAGATGCTGGCCGAGGAGCACCGCAACCTCTGTGTGGTGGGAGACGACGACCAGGGCATCTACTCCTGGCGCGGGGCCGACATACGGAACATCCTCGAGTTCGAAAAGGATTACCCCGACGCCCGGGTGGTGAAGCTCGAGCAGAATTACAGGTCCACCGGGCAGATCCTGACCGCCGCCGGCACCGTGGTGACCAACAACACCGGCCGTAAAGCCAAGACCCTGTGGACGTCGAACCCGCCGGGCGAGAAGGTCCGCTACTGCATGGCGCCGGACGAGCACGCCGAGGCCGCGTTCCTCTGCTCCGAGGTCGAGAGGCTGGCGGCCGAAGAAAGGCAGTACAACGACTTCGCCGTGTTCTACCGGACGCACGCCCAGTCGCGCGTGATAGAGGAGCAGCTGATCAGGCTGGGCATACCCTACCGGATATTCGGCGGCACCAGGTTCTACGACCGCGCCGAGATCAAGGACATCATCGCCTACCTCAGGCTGCTGGCGAACCCGCGCGACGAGGTCTCGTTGCGCAGGGTGATCAACGTGCCGACCCGCGGCATCGGCAGGACCACGGTGGCCGCCCTGGACTCCTACGCCGGCCGGAACGGGGTTTCTCTGGCCGATGCGGCCAGGGACGCGGGCGAGGTCCCGGGGCTCTCGACGAGGGCGATCAAGTCGGTGAACGCTTTCGTCGCGCTTATCGATAACCTCAGGGAGTTCGCCGCGACCGCCGACGTCGACGCGCTTATCGAGGAGGTCTGGGCTCGCACGGGCTACATGATGGACCTCGAGTCCCAGAAGACGCTCGAGGCCGAGGTGCGCATAGAAAACCTCAAGGAGCTTCACGGGGTGGTGGCCGACTTCCGGTCGGAGTACGGCACGGCCAGCCTCGAAGACTTCCTGGAGAGGGTCTCACTGGTTAGCGACACGGACGAGCTAGACACCTCCGGAGGCTACGTCTCGCTGATGACCCTGCACAACGCCAAGGGGCTGGAGTTCCCGGCGGTCTTCATGGTGGGCATGGAGGAGGGCGTATTCCCTCACGTGCGGTCGATGGAGGACCTCGCTGACCTCGAGGAGGAGCGCCGCCTCTGCTACGTGGGTATGACCAGGGCCCGCGAGTTGCTGTACCTCTGTCACGCCGGGGTCAGGAGCCTGTGGGGCGGGCTCTCCGCCAATCCCGCCTCCAGATTTCTGAGGGAGATCCCCGACGAGTACATCGAGGCGGTCTCGTTCGAGGAGGCGGATATCCCCTGCGGAGGCGAGCTGCCGGCGGTCAGCGTCGGCGACAAGGTCACCCACGCCAAGTGGGGCGGCGGTACGGTGCTGGACGTGGTCGAGCTCGAGCACGACGTCGAGGTGACGGTCGAGTTCGCCTCGGTGGGCGAGAAGCGACTGCTGTTGAGCTTCGCTCCCCTCAAGCCGGGCTGAGCCGCCCGCTCCCCGACGTCCTGATGCTCCGTCCCACAGACACCCTGGCATTCGAGCGCCGCTGCATCAACGCCTGCCGCGTTTCGGTCCCTTGGAGTACTCAGAGAGTACGACTCGGTCGCGCGCCTTGCAGGCTCGGCGCTTCGACGCTCTCGGTGCGTAAAGCTATCTGTGGGACGGAGCACTAGGTGCCGGAGTTTGATGGCGAGGTCGGTATGCTGGGCATGTTGGGCAGGCTCGGGCTGATGTTCATGTTCCCGTCGCTGGTGAGCAGCCACTGCCCTCCCACGTTCTTCAGCTTGAAGACCATGGGCTGTCCGCTGGTGTTGAACGTCGACAGGTGTTCTTTCATCGACTGACCGGCGAACGCGACCGATATCGTCGCGTCCTCGATCTGGACGGTGGCGTCCGTCGCCATCTGGGTCAGGGTCTTCAGCTTGAAGTCAGACCACTTGAGCATGCCCGATGAGTACACCGACGCGAGCAGCTTGAGCGCAGTGTCGTTGGGCTGCGAGTCGGGGGCGAACACCGCCTTCACCGCGTTGGTGTCGCCGCTGGAAACGGCGTCGAAGTAGTTGATGACAGTCTGCTCGGGCGCGGTCACCCCGCCACCCTTGTTGATCACGAAGAAGTAGACCCCGGCGGAAGCCGCCACCACCACCAGCGCGACGATGACGACCGCGATAATGACCGTTCGGCTCTTGTCGGGCTCCGGCCCAGGCGCTCTGCCGTAAGGCTGGCCGTAAGGAGGTGGGTACTGCCCCTGCCACCCGGCGTCGCCGGGAGATGTGTACGGCCGCGCCTCACCCGGGGAAACGTACTGGCCTGGGGGTGGATAGCTCCCCGGCGGAGGACCCTGCGGCGGGTATGCTCCCGGTGGCAGCCCCGGTGGAGGACCCTGTGGCGGGTACGCTCCCGGCGGCGGACCCTGGGGAGGCACCGCCCCCCGGGAGGCCGGTGGATAAGGCGCCTGACCAGGCGCGGGCATCCCCGGCGCTGGTGGCGGTGGGGGAGCCTGTGCACCGGGCGCCGGCGCGGGCGCGAAAGGTCCGGTAGGCGCTCCGGGAGGTGGTGCCACCCTCAACTTCAGGCCGCAACTCGGGCAGGCATTGCTTCCGTCCGGTATCGGCGCCCCGCATTTTACACAGTCCAATACACCGCTCCCTTCCTGCGAAACTTCCAGAACTCAGTCTATTCATCGGCGTACCGTCCCGCAGGACTTGAATCGGCCTCGCGGCGGGCGCGTCTGATTGAAGTTTAACCGTCCCTATGATAGTTTTCTAAACCGGCTGGCCGGTTGCCCGCCCTGTTTGTTTGAGTCGCAGACCCCAAGGAGACACGTATGGATTTCGACCTGAACGAAGAACAACTCATGTTCAAGCAGATGGTGAGGGATTTCGCCGATAACGAGATCGCTCCCCAGGCGGAAGCGCTGGACGAGGCCGAGGAGTTCCCCTACGAGCTGCAGGCGAAGATGGCCGAGATGGGCCTCTTCGGGCTGCCGATCCCCGAGGAATACGGCGGCTCGGGAGCCGACATCGTCACATATGCCATTGCCGTCGAGGAGATCTCGCGCGTCTCGGCTTCCCTCGGCATCACGATAGCCGCCCACACCTCGCTCTCGGCGCGACCGATCCTCCTGTTCGGCACCGAGGAGCAGAAACAGAAGTGGCTGGTCCCGATGGCTCAGGGAAAGGGACTGGGAGCCTTCGGCCTGACCGAGCCCGAGGCGGGCTCCGATGCGGGCAACACCAAGACCACGGCCACCGAGGANNGCGACGAGTGGGTCATCAACGGCACCAAGTGCTTCATCACCAACTCCGGGACCGACATCTCGCTGCTTGTCGTGGCCACCGCCGTCACCGGCCAGGACAACGGCCGCAAGGAGATCAGCAACATAATCGTCCCCAACGGGACACCCGGATACACCATCGCCCCCAAGTACCGCAAAATGGGCTGGCATTCGTCGGACACGCACGAGCTCTCGTTCTCCGACTGCCGCGTGCCCAAGGAGAACCTGCTGGGCGACAGGGGCGAGGGCTTCCGCTCTTTCCTGAAGACGCTGGACTGCGGGCGCATCGGCGTGGCCGCGCTGTCGGTGGGCCTGGCGCAGGGCTGCCTTGAGGAGTCGGTCAAGTACGCCAAGGACCGCCAGGCGTTCGGCAAGCCGATCGGCAAGCACCAGGCGGTCGCATTCATGATCGCGGATATGGGCACCGAGATAGAGCTCGCCCGCCTCGCGACGCTCAGGGCCGCCTGGCTCTGCGACCAGGGCCGCACCTACACCAGGGAAGCCGCCATGGCCAAGCTGTTCGCCTCCGAGACCTGCATGAGGGCCGCCAGCACGGCGGTACAGGTGCACGGCGGCTACGGCTACATCGAGGACTACCCGGTCTGCAGGTACTTCCGCGACGCGAAGATCATGGAGATCGGTGAGGGGACCAGTGAAGTTCAGAAGATAGTCATCTCGAGGGAGCTCGGCCTGTAAGGGCGGACTCTTTTTCTATTACACGAGGAGGTTGATCGACTTGGCAGAGACAGTGATCGTTTCAATGGCCAGGACCGCCTTCGGGCGCCTGGGTGGTTCACTTGCGGACGTGCCCGCCGTCGATCTGGGCGCGATCGCCATCAAGGGGGCTCTGGAGCGGGCCGGCATCGCCGGCGACGCCGTGGACTACGTGATCATGGGACAGGTCATCACCGGTGGCGCGGGGCAGATGCCCGCCAGGCAGGCTTCGTTGAAGGCCGGCCTGCCGCTGGAGGCCCCCACCCTCAACGTCAACAAAGTCTGCATCTCCAGCATCAGCGCGCTCGTCACCGCCGACCAGATCATCAGGGCCGGCGACGCCGACCTTATAGTCACCGGCGGCATGGAGAGCATGAGCCAGGGCATGTACTACGTACCCAAGGCCCGCTACGGATACCGCATGGGCAACGGCAAGCTCATCGACGGCATGATACAAGACGCGCTCTGGTGCGCCATCAACGACTGGCACATGGGCGAGGGCACCGACATCGTCGCCGAGCAACTGGGCACCACCCGCGAGCAGCAGGACCTGTGGTCCGCCCGCAGCCAGCAGCGCGCCGGCGAGGCGCAGAAGGCGGGCAAGTTCGCCGAGGAGATCGTGCCGGTGCCGGTCAAGGTCAAGAAGGAGATCAAGGAGTTCGACACCGACGAGCACATCCGGCCAGACACCACGGCCCAGACGCTGGCGAAGCTCGCCCCCGCGTTCCGCAAGGAGGGCGGCACGGTGACGGCCGGCAACGCGTCCGGCATCAACGACGGTGCCGCGGTGCTGGTGGTCTGCTCGCGCGACAAGGCCAAAGAGCTCGGGTGTGAGCCGCTGGCGAAGGTGGTCTCGCACGGGATGGTGGCGGACAAGCCCGAGAACCTCGCGATGGTCCCGGCCAACTCGATTTCCAAGGCGCTGGCGAAGATCGGTAAAGACGTCGGCGACGTGAGCCTATTCGAGATGAACGAGGCATTCGCGGCGGTGTGCTGGCACTCGTCGCTGATGCTGGGGCTCGACCCCGAGACTGCCGAGACCTCGAACGTGAACGGCGGAGCGATTGCTCTGGGCCATCCGGTGGGGGCCAGCGGAGCACGCATCGTCATGAGCCTGGTCAACGAGCTGCGTCGCAGGGGCGGAGGCCTCGGCGCGGCCGCCATATGCGGCGGCGGGGGCCAGGGCGACGCCGTTCTGGTCGAGGTGGAATAAAGCTTAAAGATAAGGAAAAGCATTTAGCTGAGGAGGCGTGATGTACCAACTGAACGAAGAGCAGAAGATGTTCCAGCAGTCGATAAGGCAGTTCGCCAAGGAAGTCGTAGAGCCGCGCGCGGCGGAGATCGACGAGAAGGGCGAGTTCCCCTGGGACATGGTGGAGAAGCTCAAGGAGAACAGCTTCATGGGACTGCCGTTCGCGGAGGAGTACGGCGGCGAGGGCGCGGACCTGTTGACCCTTTGCGTGGCCATCGAGGAGCTCGCGAAGGTGTGCGTGAACACCTCGCTCATAATCGGCTGCCAGGAGCTGGGCTCCACTCCCATCAAGCTCGGCGGAAACGACGAGCAGAAGAAGAAGTACCTGCCCCAGCTGGCGTCCGGCGAGAAGCTCGTCGGCTTCGGCCTGACCGAGCCCGAGGCGGGCTCCGACGCGGCGGCCATGAAGACGCGCGCGGTGAAGAAGGGCGACAAGTACATCCTCAATGGCACCAAGTGCTTCATCACCAACGGCGGCGTCGGCGAGATCTTCTCGGTCTTCGGCATGACCGACCCGGATAAGGGCGTCAAGGGCATCTCCGCTTTCATAGTCGAGAAGAGCTTCCCCGGCTTCAGCGTAGGCAAGCACGAGGAGAAGATGGGCATCAGGGGCTCCTCGACCACCGAGCTGATCTTCGAGGATATGGAAGTCCCGGCCGAGAACCTCCTCTGGCAGGAGGGCAAGGGCTTCAACCTGGCTATGATGACCCTGGACCGCACCCGCTCCTCGATCGGGGCGCAGGGCCTCGGCGTCGCCGCCGGCGCGCTCGAGACCGCCATCGCCTACATGAAGGAGAGAGTGCAGTTCGGACGCCCCATAGCGGCGCTGCAGGGCCTGCAGTTCATGGTCGCCGACCTCGCGATGCAGGTCGAGGCCGCCCGCGCGCTGGTCTACCGCGCCGCCTGCGCGGTCGACAACGAAGAGCCCGGCTTCAGCGCGCTCTCGGCGATGGCCAAGTGCTTCGCCACCGATACCGCGATGAAGGTCACCACCGACTGCCTGCAGCTTATGGGCGGCGTCGGCTACATGAAGGAATACCCGATGGAGCGCATGATGCGCGACGCCAAGATCACGCAGATCTACGAGGGCACCAACCAGATACAGCGCGTGGTCATCTCGCGAGCCCTGCTGGGCTGAGAATCACCGTAACGAAAATACTGAGCCGCGGCTTTGCGCCGCGGCTCTTTTCGTTAAATGGTAGGCGGGCTATCGGTAAGCGCTAATGGGGACGGGGAAAGGTGAGCCTTTTGCTCGCTGGTCCNNTCTTTGAGATCAGTAGACTCTCTATACTCCTAGAGACGCTGCGAATCGCTCGCAAAAGGCTTACCCTGCCCCCGTCTGACATCCCCCCTATAAAAGAAAAATCAAAGATGACTGCTGACCAATAGGAATGATTGGCGGCGTGTAATCGAAAATGAAAGAAGGGGACAGGCCCTTATTTGCGTTTTTGTAACTGTGTGAGGTTCAGTCGTACTTCACGTAGGAGCGGATGCGGTCGAGTGTCTTGTCCAGGTAGTCCTGGTCCTCGAGCGTAACGCGAATTGCGTCCTTGGGGCAGACGGTCGCGCAGCGCCCGCAGGCGCGGCAGTACTCTCCGATGACGGCGCGCTTGTCGACGATGCTGATCGCCTCGATGTAGCAGTGCTTGGCGCAGGTGCCGCAGCCCTTGCAGTTGTCGGTGACCTCGATCGAGATGCCTTCGAGTTTCGGGAAGAGGTGCTCCATGCGCTCCTGGGGGATGTGGCGGACGAACCGCGTGATGCAGCAGCACTCGCAGCAGAAACAGACGGTCAGCAGGCGGCCGCGGTCCTTGATGGCGAACAGTGCGTTGTCGATGCGGGCCTTGCCGACTATGGGGACCAGCCCCGCGTCCACCGCCTTGCGCGCGGCTTCCTTGGCTTCCTCCGGCGAAACCTCACGGGCATTGGAGGAGGTGGTCTCGATCGCCGAGTCTCCCATGAGAAGGCAGCCGATCTCGGTGGGATAGTCCTGGCAGTCGTAGGCGAGCCGGCAGCCGCAGTAGTTGAACAGCACCCTGTGCGATGCCTCATCGATCAGGCGGTCCAGGACGGCGAGCGGCATTGGAGTGTTATCGGGCATCTCGATGTCCTGGTTGATCGGAAGCCAGCGCATGTCGGTCTTCTCCGGCCGCATCCACGGATGCCGGTCCATGCCCGGCAGCCACGTCAGCTTGAAGATGTTGGAGACGAGGTCGAACATCGGGCGCAGCAGCCAGGGGTTCTTCAGCCCCTCGACCGTGTCGTGTATCTTCGAAGCCATCCGTCCTCCAATCGTCGGGCCGCCAAGCCCGGTACAAGGATAACCGGCACAGAGTCTACCCTATTCGTCCTTGCGCTTCGACGCCAGCCGGGCGCGCCAGCGGGCGAGCCTCTCGCCTATCACTTTCTCGAAGCCCTCCTCACCGGGGTGGTAGTAGGTGTGCCCCGCAAGCTTATCGGGCAGGTGCTCCTGATCGACGATGTGGCCCTCGAAGTTGTGGGCGTACTTGTACCCCCTGCCGTACCCTATCTCTTTCATCAGGCGCGTGGGGGCGTTGCGGATGTGCATCGGCACGGGCAGCGCGCCGTACTTGCGGACGTCCGACTTCACCTCGCCGTAGCCTGCGTAGAGCGCGTTGCTCTTGGGCGCGGCAGCAAGGTAGGTGACGGCCTGCGCCAGAGCGAGCTCGCACTCCGGCATCCCCACGAAGTGGCACGCCTGCATCGCCGCGACGCACAGCGTCAGCGCGGCCGGGTCGGCGTTGCCCACGTCCTCGGAGGCGAAGCGGATCAGCCTGCGCACGATGTAGAGCGGGTCCTCGCCCGACTCGAGCATCCTGCCCAGCCAGTAGAGGCTGCCGTCGGGGTCCGAGTCGCGGAGCGACTTGTGTAGGGCGCTTATCAGGTTGAAGTGCTCCTCGCCCTGCTTGTCGTACAACAGGGTCTTCTCCTGGGCGACTTTGAGCACGACCTCGGACGTCACGTGGTTGTCTGAGCGCTCGCGGACCATGAATGAGGACTGCTCCAGCAGGTTGAGCGCGATGCGCGCGTCTCCATCGGCGATGCCGGCCATCGCCTCGATAGCGTCGTCGTCGACCTCCAGCCCCTCGGAGCCCAGCCCGCGCTCGGAGTCGGACAGGGCCCGCGAAACTATCCTGCCCAGGTCGTCCGGCTCCAGCTGCTTGAGCACGTAGACCCGCACGCGGGACAGCAGAGGAGAGATGACCTC
>PMJJ01000072.1:0-1598 GCA_003157385.1 Actinomycetota bacterium
GCGCGCTGCGCGTCGGCACCTCGATGCGGAGCTCCTCACCCTCGGCGGCGTGAGAGAGCGCTTCCGCGGCCGTCCTGGCGGCGCGCATGAGATGCTCGCGGTCGAGGATGTCGGTGTGGGCAAAAGCGGCGAGGTCTCCCTTGATGACGCGCACGCCCGCGCCGCTGTCCGTGCCCGTTGAAACGTCGTCGACCTTGCCGTCCTCGAAGCGCACGCTGGTGGTGAGCCATCGCTGACAGACGATGTCGGAGTAAACGCCCCCGGTTTCAAGTGCCGTCTTGGTGACCTCGAACGCGAGATCCTTGTCGATCACGGACAAGTCAAAGCTCCAGTCCTGTTGAAGTCCGCTCGATACCAGAGGCTAATACAACGAGCTTGCTCGCGCAACCAATTCTTTCCATTTTTCGTTTTTCCCGAAGTGATATTATTTGTTGGGCTGGATGACCGGCCTGGACAAGCGCGGATGTTCGAGGGGGGTATCACGTTGACCGAGCCGACCGCCTCGAGGCTCGAAGAGGCCCGCCGGCTGGCGTCGTTGTGCGCCGCGGCGACTTGCATATCGGGTTCGATGATCGCGCACGTCGGCCATGGCGCGACGCTCGAGCAGAACATGCCACGCTTCCTGATGCGGCTGGGCTCGCGCTACGAGCACCTGATCATGCGCACCATTAACTTCCTTGCCAACCGCGAGTTCATCTACCGCAATCCGACCCTGAAGAGGATCACCGACTGGATCAGCGACAAGGTCATGTCGGTCACCAACGGTGAGGTGCTGTGCCTGGCCGAGGCCCAGGAGATGGTCGCCTCTATCGCCGGGTCCGGCTACACAATCGCCACCGGCACCTGCCCGTGCAGGCGCGCGCGCAACAATATCTCCGATGAAGTGCCCAACAACACCGACATGGTTTTCGGCGACTGGGCGGACACGTACCTCGAGAACTACCCCGGGCTCTATGCGCGCCTCGACGCGCGCCAGGCCACCGAGCTGCTCGAGGACTTCGACCGTCACGGGTTCATCCACCAGGTCTACGGGTTCAGAGGCAAAGAGGGCGCGGCGTACGTCATGTGCAATTGCGACCCGTCGGTCTGCATCCCGCTGCTCGCGCAGAAGGCGCGGGGGCTGCAGGCGTTCAGGAAGGGGAGGTCGGTCGCGGTCGTCGCGATGGACAGCTGCGTGGGGGTGGCGGAGTGCGGGGTGTGCATCGCCAGATGCCCGTTCGATGCCAGGTCCGAGGCCGGCGGCAAGTCCGCGGTCGACGCCGAGACGTGTTTCGGGTGCGGAGTCTGCGTGGTGAGCTGCAAGGGCAGGGCGACGTCGCTGGAGCGCAAGCAAGGCGCACGTCTGGTGTACGCGCGAGGGTTCGTGGAGTAAGGGACAGGCAACAGTGGGGACGGCCGGACTCGAATGCGGTCGCTGAGGGAGGGGGAACGATGGCTGAGCAGGATGCTTCGGCCGACAGGACGCCGGAGTTCGGGGAGCACTACGACGCCGTCATCGTCGGCGCCGGGATAGGCGGGCTGACCTGCGGAGCGCTTCTCGCCAAGGAGGGCGCGAACGTCCTCATCGTCGAGCGGCACACCAAACCCGGTGGATACGT
>PMJJ01000072.1:1614-3704 GCA_003157385.1 Actinomycetota bacterium
CTCAAGGACGCGTTCCAGCCGCAGACGACCAACGTCAACGACTTTTTCAAATCCGTGCGCTCGCTGGTGCGCGGGATGGACATGTCCATGGTGAGGCGGCCGATGGGCCTGGGCAGGATCATGCGCGGGTTGAGTTACCCGTTCACCGCTCCCAAAATGCTTTCCTACATGACGTCGGGCACCACTCTGCAGAAGATGCTCGACAAGCATTTCAGCGACGAGCAGATCAAGGCTGTCATCTCGACGCCGTGGCCCTTCCTCGGCTCTCCACCCTGGGACGTCACCGCGCTGGCCATGGTCGGGATGCTGAAGAGCTTCTCGGCCGGCGCCTACGTGCCCGTCGGCGGCTTCCAGGAGCTCGCCGACGCCTTCGCCAGGGCGTTCACCGACAATGGTGGGACCCTGCTGCTGGGTCACGAGGTCACGTCCATCAACATGGAGGGAGGGCGTGCCAGCGAGGTGGAGATAGTGCCACGCGCCAAGGTCTCCGCCGGCGTGGTGGTGAGCGACGCCGACAGCAAGCGCACCTACCTCAAGCTGATCGCGCGGGAGAACTTCAACCAGTCGTTCCTCGAGCGCAAGGACGAGGGGCCGGTTTCCATGACCGGTCTGGTGGTGCACCTGGGCATGCGCAAGAAGCTCCCCGAGGAGTTCGCCGCCGGACCCATCATGGTGCAGCCCTCTTATGACATGCACGAGATGCTGGAGGCGGTGTCGGTGCGGGACAACTACCCGGACCCGGCCAAGCTCAGCTGGGGGTTGATGGCGCCCTCGATGATCGACAGGTCGCTGGCCCCGCTCGGCAAGACCAGCCTGGACATCATCGTGCCGGCGGTCCCCTACCGGTTCATGAACAGGTGGGGCGTTGAGCCGGGGGGCGTGCGGGGCGACAAGTACAAGAGCATCAAGGAGAGGTACGCCGAGGTCGTGGTGGAGGCCGTGCACCGGACCTTCCCGGGGCTCATCAGCGACGTCGAGGCATACGACATAGCCACGCCCATAACCTACGAGCGTTACACGATGGCCATCGACGGCTGCTGGTACGACAGCGCCCAGACCTCCAGGCAGTCGATGTCACGGAGGGGCGGGCTCAAGACGCCGGTCAAAGGGCTCTATTTCACCGGAGCGAAGTCGGTGCTGGGTGGGGGCATCTACCCGTCGATCATGTCCGGCGTGCTGGCTGCGGACACGATAACGAAGGGCGCGATGGACCCGCTGTTCCGGTAAGCGTTAATGGGGACGGGGAAGGGTTAGCCTTTCGCTCGCTGGTCCTCGCGTCTTTGAGATCAGCAGACTCTCTATGATCCCCGAGACGCTGCGAATCGCTCGCAAAAGGCTCACCCTGCCCCCGTCAGGAGTTCCCCCCTATAAAACAAGATCTAAGCTAAGAATCGCTCGTCAGGAGTCCTCGATGATTTCATGGAAGTGATAATACCCGACCGACATCTATTCTAGCGCGGCTTTCTGATCACGCCTGGCGAGGCGGTGAAAGCTTTCTCCGGGCCGGGCTCACGTGTCCTCAGCCCGCGAGCAGGAGCGCGATCACCAGGAGGGAGGGCATCCCGAGTGGCTTTCCGCGAATAAGGCGGGACAAGACAGGAAACCAAGGCATAATCACGAACTCTGTACGATACACTTGAGTCGATTCGGTAAGGGGGAAAAGTCATGAAAGCGGAAACTTCAATGTCTCACTTTCGACATCACAGGAAATGGGCACTCTGTCTGGCACTGGCATCGATGGTGCTACTGGCATTGCTGTTCGTCGCGACCGGCGCGATGGCCGCGAGTCCGGGGAACATCACGCTGGTCTCGAGCAGTGCCGCCGGGACGCAGGGGAACAACACCAGCAATTTTTCTGCGATAAGTCCGGATGGCCGTTACGTCGCCTTCATGTCCGCGGCCACCGACCTGGTGTCTCCGGCTACCAGCGGGAACCAGGTCTTCCGCAAAGACCTTTCCACCGGCCAGGTCGTGCTTGCATCCGCCAATGCGTCCGGGGTACAGGGGAACAACGGGAGCAGCTATCCGGGCCTGAGCTACGACGGCCGATACGTCACCTTCAGCTCCTCGGCCACCAACCTGGTGTCTCC
>PMJJ01000111.1 GCA_003157385.1 Actinomycetota bacterium
GGGGATCGCCGTCAAGGCCGGCAGCAGGTTTACGGTCGCGGCACACGACGACAACCTCGGGATCGGACGGCACAACGACGCCAGCGGCGACTTCAGCCTCAAGGTCAGCTCGACCCAGCCGGTGGTCGCCGAGCGCACCAGCTACTTCACCTACCGTCCCTTCTGGACCGGAGGCACCGCCGTGGTGGGCGCCCCCGAGCCGGCGGAGCAGTGGTACTTCGCGGAGGGGTGCACCCGGCAGGGATTCGACACCTACCTGTGCCTCGCCAACCCGGGCGAGGAGGCCGCCAGGGTCGACGTCACCTACTTCCGCGGCGACAACCAGACCGAGACCAAGAACGACATCGAGGTCGCGGCGCATAGCCGCCTGACCATACCCGTCCACGACGGCAGCCTCGGCATCGGCAGGCGCGACGACAACAGCGGCGACGTCAGCATGAAGGTCGTCTCCACTAACAATGTCCCGGTGGTCGCGGAGCGACCGATGTACTTCGCGGACCGCTGGCGCACGATGGACAAGAGCGCCATCGCCGGCGCCTGGGGCTGGGGCAACCGCGTCTATGGCAACAGGTCCCGCCCGTGGGCGGCGCTCACGTTCGACTGCGAGCGCGGGGCCTCGTCGACCAACCGGCTCCTGGATGTCCTCGAGCAGAAGGGAGCGCGGGCCACTTGCTTCCTCCTCGCCAACGTCGCTGCCAACTCAGACATCGTGAGGCGCATCGCCAACGACGGCTTCGAGATGGGCAACCACAGCACATCGCACCCGCAGTTCACCAAGATATCTGCCGATCAGGTCGTACAGGAGCTGCGGACGACCGAGGTCGAGGTCAACAACGCCACCGGCGGGCTTACCACCAAGCCATACTTCAGGTTCCCGGATGGCGAGATGAACCCCGGGCTGGTGGCGCAGGTCAACTCGCTCGGGTACATGTCGATCTACTGGAGCGTCGACCCGCAGGACTGGAACGCCAAGAACTCCGCTCAGGCCGTCATCAACACGGTAGTCGGCCAGACCGGCCCGGGCGCGATCGTCCTCATGCACGACACTCCGAAGACGGCAGAGACGCTGCCGGCGATCATCGACGGCCTGCGCGCGCGCGGCCTGACACTGGTGACGCTCAGCGAGCTGTTCTACCCCGGCCCGTAGGAATGGGACGGGGAAGGGTAAGCCTTTTGCTTGCTGTCCTCGCGTCTGTGAAATCAGAAGATTCTCTTTTCTCCCCGAGACGCTGCGGAGGCTGCGCAAAACGCTCACCCTGCCCCCGTCAGAAGTTCCCCCTTTATAAAACAAAATCAAAGAAGACTACTGAGTAGTAGGAATGGAGTGTGGCGTGTAATCTGCCTAAGCGGCAGTGCCGGCGGGACGCCGGCGCCACAGGATAGACATGCAGAGCAACGAATAAGTCCGGCGGGGGTGATGCCGCATGGACCCGATCAGCATGGCACCGATCGTACAGGCCCAGCGCGATTTCTTTTCAACCGGCAAGACCAGGGAGCTCGCCTTCAGGCGCAGACAACTCGAGGTGCTCAGGGACGCGGTGCGCGGCAACGCCTCGCGCATCGTGCGCGCGCTCAAGGAGGACATGGGCAAGCCGGCGTTCGAGGCCCACGTCGCCGAGGTGAGCCAGGTGACCAGCGGCATCGAATACACGCTCAAGAGCCTCAAGAGCTGGGCGGGTCCCCATCGGGTGCACACGCCGGCCTACCTCTTCCTCGCGTCCAGCCGCATCGATCCCGAGCCCGTCGGCGTCGCACTGGTCATCGGCCCCTGGAACTACCCGATGGACCTGGTCATCGAGCCGCTCACTGGAGCGATCGCCGCGGGCAACTGCGCGGTGCTCAAGCCCTCCGAGGTCGCGCCGGCGACCTCCGAGGTCGTCTGCTCGATGGTGCGCGAGACGTTCGACCCCGGCTTCGTGGTCGCGGTCGAGGGTGGGGTGAAAGAGACGCAGGCGCTGCTGGCCGAGAAGTTCGACTACATCTTCTATACCGGCGGGACGGTCGTGGGCAGGCTGGTCATGCAGAAGGCCGCGGAGCAGCTCACCCCGGTCACGCTCGAGCTGGGAGGTAAGAGCCCCTGCATCGTCGAGCCCGACATCGACCTCGCTGTCACCGCACGCCGCATCACCTGGGGCAAGTACTTCAACGCCGGCCAGACCTGCATCGCGCCCGACTACCTGCTGGTGAACTCGAGCGTCAAGGGCGAGCTCCTCGAGGCTATCGAGCGGTGCAAGACCGACTTCTACGGCGACGACCCCAAGTCCAGCCCAGACTTCACGCGCATTGTCAGCGACAAGCACTTCGAGCGCGTCTCGGCCCTCATGGCCGATGGCGACATCGTCTTCGGTGGCCAGACCGACGCGGCGGAGCGCTACATCGCGCCAACCCTCATCGACAACGTACTGCCGGAGCACAAGGCGATGCAGGAGGAGATCTTCGGCCCGGTCCTGCCGGTGCTCACCTACACTTACCTGCAGGAGGCGATCGATTTCGTGCGCGAGCGCCCCAAGCCGCTGTCGCTCTACGCCTTCACGCGCGACCGCGACAAGCAGGCGAGAGTGCTGGCTGAGACGACCTCCGGCGGGGCCTGCATAAACGACACCATGGTGCACTACTCCAACCCACGGCTGCCCTTCGGCGGCATCGGCACCAGCGGCTTCGGCAGGTACCACGGGCGCTGGAGCTTCGACACGTTCTCCAACATGAAGGCGGTCGTGAACCGCTCGTTCCACTTCGACATCTACCTGCGCTACCCGCCGTACAAGAACGCGCAAAAGCTGGCCCAGCGGCTGCTGCGCTACGTGACCTGAGATAGCACCCCGTTCTTGCTATACTCTGTGCGTCAGCCGAGCACAGGGAGCAAGCGATGGAGCACTGTCCAGCCTGCGGGGCGGAGAAGGACGAATCCGCGGCGTTCTGCCGGAAGTGTGGTAAGCCCTTGAGCGAAGCCGGCAGTGCCGCGCCGGCGACCGAGCAACCTCAGCCGACGCGGGAAGCGCCGCAGCCGACGCCGCAAGCGCCCGAGCCTCCGGACCGGCCGGATGCCCAGGGCACGCCGCGGGAGCCGGGCCCGCTCGACGTGCCGCTCCCGCTACAGCCCCCACCTTATCCTCCAACGGGGCTGCCGGGTAATTTGCCCGGCTTCGGCTACCAGCTCAAAGGCGTCCCGGCGAGGCCGCCGGTATACGCCGGTTTCTGGATAAGGCTGCTCGCGTTCGCCATCGACGTCATCATCGTCGGACTGGTCTTCTCCTGGCCCCTGAGGTTCGTCGGCTCTTTCCCCAAGGCGGTCTTCGCGTTCGCCGGGGTGCTGTACTTAGGCGCGTTCTTCACCTACTTCATACTCATGACCGGCCACTTCGGCCAGACGCTCGGCCAGATGGCGCTGAGGCTGAAGGTGGTCAGACAGGACATGACCACGGTGGACTACCGCGTCGCGGCGGTGCGCGAGTTCTCGATGATCCTGTCCGCGATCATCTGCTACGTCGGCTTCTTCATGGCGGGCTTCGATTCGCACAAGCGCGCGCTGCACGACATGATTGCCAGGACCTACGTCCTTCGTTACTGACCCGGGAGGCGACATGAGCGGAATCCCGAGAGACGTGCTGGTGGTCGGCGCCGGCACCGCCGGCAGCTACATCGCCTGGAAGCTCGCCGGGCTTGGCTTCTCCTGCACGATGCTCGAGAAGGACCAACTGGTGAGCCTGGGGTCCGCCATCGGTCCGTTCCACATGGAGGAGGTCGCCTTCGAGCGCTTCGGCATCCCGCTGCCGGAGGAGCCCGAGCTCCTGCACCGTTTCAGCGAGATGACGACCTGGTCACCGCGGCTCGGCAGCTCGCTCACTTTATCTTTCCCGACGCTGGTGATGGACAAGCCGCTCTTCCACCAGCGCCTGCACTCTTACGCGCGCGGCGCCGGGGTCGACATCGTCGAAGGCGCCGGCGTCTCCGGGCTGGTGATGGAGGGCGGGATGCTGCGGGGCGTCAGGGCGAGCAAGCCCGAGGGCGGGGCCGAGTGGCGCGCGCGGCTGGTGATCGACGCGTCGGGCATCGCCGGGGCGGTGCGCACGCGGATGCCACATACACCCTGGTTTGAAAACGATCCGGTGACGGACGCCGACGCCATCTTCGTCTACATGGAGACCTGGAAAGACCTCGAGGGACCCGGGCGCAGCGGCGTCGACAGCTTCCCGTCCTTTATCGGCTGGACGGCGCCAGGCCCCGGCGACACTTTTATCGTGGGAGTCGGAGCGGGTGGGTCGTTCGCGGCGGCTGAGCGCAGGCACCGCGAGATGGTCGAGACCCTCTCGCTCAATGGGACGGTCGTGGGCAGCGCCAGGGGGGTCATCCCCTACAGGCGCCCGCCTCTCTCGCTGGTGGACAACTCGCTGATGGTGGTAGGGGACGCGGCCTGCATGAACAAGCCGTTCTCGGGCGAGGGCGTGACCTCGGGGTTCACGGGCTGCGAGGCGGCCGTCACCGCGGCGGCCGAAGCCCTTGCCACCGACGACCTGACCCGCGAAGGCCTGTGGCGCTACAACCGCGACTACTTCCGCGGCCAGGGCGCGAAGTTTGCGTTCCTGACGGCCGTGCTTCCCGCGTTGATGCTGGTGTCGGAGGAGGAGATGGAGACGTTCTTCTCGCTGCCGGGCATGATGACCGAGGAGAGCGCGCTGGCCCTGCAGGAGGACTTCGAGGTTCGCGCCGACAGGGACGCCGCGTTGAAGGCGCTGCCGGAGCTGGTGCGCGCCGTCGCACGGCGCAGGCTCAGCCCCGGTTCGCTGCTGACGATCGCGAGGATGGGGATAGTCGGCACGGCCCTGCGCTTGATGTACGAGCGCTATCCGGCGACGCCTCTCGAGTTCGGCCCGTGGAAGAGGGGCGCCAGGTTCTTCTGGGGCCGCGCGGACCGGGTGAAGCGGCGCTACTTCCAGACCACGTGAAAAGGCACCAATCGTGCCAGGCACCGCTGGTGCGTAAGGAAAGGAATGACATGAAGCGCAAGTCGATAAAGAGGCTGGCGGTCCTGGGCGCGATCGGATACGCGGGAGCACTCGCACGCCTCAAGCCGCAGCCGTCCTACCTCGTCGACCTCGAGTGGCAGCGCGAGGCGCCGCTCCGGCTCACGATGCTCGGCCTCACCAAGCTGATGCCCTGGCTCTACGGGACCCGCGGAGAAGAGGGCGTGAAGGCGCTTCAGTACGTCTTCTACCAGGTGGGGGTCGACCGCGCGCAGCTGCTCAAGCACGCGCTCGACATCGACCCCAACGACGCGCGCAGCCTGGGCAGGGTGCTCGATTACGAGGACGGAATGGTCGGCGTGCGCGGCATCTGGACTGAGGAGAACATGGGCCGCGCGGTCAAAGAGGAGCGCCGCTGCCCCGCCGCGGACGAGCTCGCCGCCTGCCCCGAGGTCTGCACCTGCCTGATGATGGCGATGGAGGCAGGGACGTTCTCCATCATCAACCCGCAGCTCAAGGTCCCCGAGATTACCAAGCTGCTGTCCAAGGGCGATGACTGCTGCCTGGCGGTGATCGAGGTGCCGAGCGCCGGCGCCTGGGCCGGCCAGGTCTCGCCGCAGGCGACCCAGGACGAGTTCGCGCCGGTGATCAAGGTGCCGGGCCTCCAGGGACGGCTGATGGCGCGGGCGATGCTGAGCCTGGGCAGGGCGCTGTACGCGCTTGCAACTGGCAGCCAGGAAAAGATGATGTGGTACGAGTTCTTCCGTTACGAGCCAGGGGCACGCCAGGGCGAGGGCTAGCCGGACTTTGCCTTGACCTTGCCGCCCGCCGCGCCGACCGACTGCTTCTGGATGGTCCTGACCTGCAGGGCCAGGCAGATCATCACGACCCCGAACACCAGCGCGTAGATGCCGATGAGCCAGGTCTGGTCGAGCGCCTGGCCGTTCACCAGTGACAGCATTATGATCCCGAAGATCAAAGAGACCAGCCCGCCGATCTCGAGCAGGTACTGCCCGCCCTTGGACAGCGGCAGCTTGATGGCGATGATTATCTCGCCCACTCCGGAGAGTACGGCCCAGATCCCGATGAGCGCGAGGAAGACCGTGCCGGTGATCCCTGGCCACGCAAGGGAGACGATGCCGATGACGATGCCGATGAAGCTTCGCACCGCCGTAAAGAACCACTTCTGCTCCTCGCGCTTTGCGGTGACAGCATTGTAGCCCTCGAGCCCGCCGTCGACGAGCGCGAAGATGCCGAAGATGATCACCAGGGTTTGTAGTTTGATGGCCGGCCACGTCAGGGCGAGGATGCCGAACGCCAGGGCGACGACGCCCCTCAGGGCCACCGATGACCACTTCCACTGCATCACGTCCATGCCCGCCTCCCCGTTAGATTGCTCTAATCATTCTATACGACGAACGGGGTCGGTTGCCTTGTTGGTATCAACCATCATCGATCACACGCCAACAATCATTCCTGCTGGTCAGACAGTCTTCTTAGTGTCTAAATGCCCATGTCAGACCGAGTGAGGTGCTGAAGGACCTCACTCCACCTCTGTGCGCACTCGCGTCAGCCGGCCTGCAGTCGGACACCGCGTCGCCAGACCGAGCAAATGGACAACGTGTCGGCAATGCTGACCAGAGGGTCGCCGTCGACCAGCAACAGATCAGCGCGAGCTCCGGGAACGATTCGGCCACGATCGGTGAGCCCGAACCGGCGCGCTGGGGTGGAGGTGGCCGCTCGGAGGGCCTCGATAGGCTCTAGCCCTGCCGCGACCAGGAGTTGAAGTTCGTGGTGCAAGCTGGCGCCGTGGGCCAGCCCGCCGAGTATTGGTATGGGTTCCGACACGTCAGAGCCTGCCAAAATGTCCACACCGGCATCGCGGAGACTCCTGACAGTGGCATAGGCGTCCTCGAGCCTTCCTTGCGGATAGACGTTCATGCTGCGAGAGAGCGAGTCAAGCCACTGCTGGCTAAGCCTCGCGCTGACTCGTTTGTCGGTAGCCAGCCAGGCCGCGGTATTGCCAAAGGCCGTGGAGAGCGTGACCAACGTAGGCATGACGAACGCGCCGGATGATGCGATATAGGTGACAAGTTCTGCGCTGGGAGCTCGGTCAAAGAACAGATGCCCCAAGCCGTCCACTCCGGCATCGGTCGCTTGTCGTGTGCCTGCGGCGGTTGTCACGTGGGCGATCACGAGCTTGTGATGCCGGTGCGCTTCATTCACGGCCGCCTTGAGGGTCTCATCGTTCGGCACCGGAAGTCCGGGGTAGCCGACACAGCTTCCATCCTCGATGAAGACCTTGATGTAGTCGGCCCCTCCAGCAACCTGCTTGTCCACGAACTTGACCGCCTCGTCAGGGGTCTGGACGAACGGATAGCGGTAGAACAGGCGCAAGAGCAGGTTGTTGCTCGAGCTCATGTATTGGGTCGGGTGGCCCCCCTTGGGGGTGACGCCCATTCCGGGGGAACGTATATCGGCGACATCGTTCCGCTCGGATATCTCCTTGCGCTGCTTGGCCGACCAGCGACCCATCATCTCAAGCTCGGTTGTCACGCCGAACTTCAGCGCATCACGCAGGCCCTCCATGTCCGTATGCACGTGAGCGTCGATGAGGCCGGGCAACAGGGTTGCGCCATCGGCATCCATGACGGTTGCTCCGGCCGGCACTCTTCCGCCAATAGCCTGAATGTGTGCCCCGTCAATCACGACGGTCTGCTCGTCGATGGCTCGCTCGCCATCGAATACGCGCGCGTTGATAATGGCGACGGTAGTTGCAGAACCGATATGGGCATCCTTCACGTGGGCCTCCTAACATACTATCTTAGATTAGTTTAAACGATTACCCGGTCTGCTCAGGAACACACAATATCTTGTCACACCCTCCTGCTAGCATGAAATCAGGAGGACGACGTACATGAGAGACGCAGGATACCAGAAGGGCGGCAACCTGCTGGAGTTCTCGAAGAGATTCCAGGACGAGGACGCCTGCAGGCGGCATCTATTCAACAGAAGATGGCCAAACGGCTTCGCCTGCCCGCGCTGCGGCGGGGTCGAGTACTACCATATCTCCACGCGCGATCTCTATGAGTGCGCCTACTGCCGCCACCAGGCATCCCTGACCGCGGGCACCGTGATGGAGAAAACGAGGACCCCGCTTCGGGTCTGGTTCTTCCTGATCTTCCTTATGGCGAACCAGAAGACCGGCCTGTCCGTGCTGGGTGCCTCGCGCATGCTCGGGATACCTTATGACCGGGCCTGGCGGATCTGCCACAAGATACGCGGCGCCATGGGCCAGAGGGACGCCTCCTACAGGCTCGCAGGACTCATCGAGATGGACGACAGCTACTTCGGGGCCAAGAAAAGCGGCAAGAGGGGAAGGGGGGCCGAGGGGAAGAGGCCGGTGATGGTGGGTGTCAGCTTCGACGAGAACGGACCGCTACACGCCTTCATGAAGGTTATCGAGACGGTTGACGGCGACACCATAGAGAAGACGGCCGAGGAGAACATCGAAGCGGATTCGGGAGTGAAGACCGACGGTCTGGGCGCCTACCTGGCGGGTCTTGGCGCTTATCATCACGAAAGCATCGTCATCAAGGATCCGAAGACCGCCTCCAGGAAGCTCCCCTGGGTTCACATACTGATCGCCAATGCGAAGAGCACGATCAGGGGAGCCCACCACGGTGTGTCTCCCACCCATCTCCAGGACTACCTCTCTGAGTTCTGCTGGCGCTTCTCAAGAAGGCGGTTCGGCCCCGAACTGTTCGACCGGCTGCTCTGGACCTGCATCGTCGCCTCGCCGGTCTCCACGTAGCCCCAGGCGCTTCCAGTCCCGCCGTGTACGCTCGTTTCTGCCTGTCCCTGGTTCCTCAATGGTTCCTCAATACGACACGCACAATCTCGTGCCAACAACTGCCGTCCACCG
Source organism: Actinomycetota bacterium (assembly GCA_003157385.1). GTDB lineage: Bacteria > Actinomycetota > Geothermincolia > Fen-727 > Anoxymicrobiaceae > FEN-680. The sequence goes on from PMJJ01000111.1 coordinate 8,887, forward strand.
ACTTCGAACCCAGACACAAGATGTGCTATCTTCCTGAGCAGACCGGGGAATCGTTTTAGTTTATGTATAGGGGGGTGTCTTGACGGGGGCACGGTAAGAGTTTTGCGCAGCCTCCGCAGCGTCTCGGGGAGAATAGAGAGTCTGCTGATTTTACAGACGCGAGGACAGCAAGCAAAAGGCTTACCCTGCCCCCGTCCCATTTATGCAACACAAGGGGCCTGGATTAATAAGAAGA
>PMJJ01000076.1 GCA_003157385.1 Actinomycetota bacterium
CACCCAGAAGTTGCCGATCTTGTCTGTCTTCTTCCTCGCAAATCCCCTGATGAGCACAATGATGACGCAAAGGCCGGTTGCGGGCGCCAGGAAGTTCTGAACCGTCAATCCGAGCATCTGGCTCAGGTAACTCATGGTGCTCTCGCCGGCATAGGCCTGCCAGTTGGTGTTGGTCACGAAGCTCACCGAGGTGTTGAACGAGAGAGCCGGCGTTACGCCTTTGAATCCTTGAGGGTTTCCGGGCAGATGCCCTTGCAGGCACAGTAACACGTAGAGGAAAACCAATCCTACGAGGTTGAAGAGGAGCAGGGCGAGGGCGTACTGTTTCCAGTTCATCTCGCGCTCTTCATTGACGTGCGCGACCTTGTAGATACCTCGCTCGATGGGGCGCAGCAGGCGATCGAGGAACGTCTTCTCGCCGCTGAAGACTTTAGCCATATAAAGGCCAAGGGGTACGGCGAACGCTAGAAGTAAAAGGACATAGATTATCGACTGGGTTACGGCATCAGCTGCCACTACAAGTCCTCGGCGCGAAACAGAGCATATGCGAGGTAGACGAGGATAAGAGCGGTTGCGATACCTCCTATTATGTAATTGGCCAAGCCCTTCATCTCCTGTATCGAGAATGAATTACCATAATGTGAATGTAGGGCAGGGGGTCGTAAAGCATCCATTAGCAATACTGCACGTAAGGATAAAGAGAGCATAAAGCCACACACTGGCGGGCAGTTGTGGGACTATTACCGGTGATCCCGGCCGCTTGCAGTGCGCAAGTCGCCTTTGCCGGGCGAGCGGTAAGTCCCGCACACCCTTCCGGTCGGGTTCGAAAGGCACGCTCAAGACCGCTCGATTGTCTCTCAACTATTGGCTTTTCGGCCCGCTAGTGTTAGTTTTTCTCATGACCGGTCTGTTGGTCTGAGACAGCCGTCCGGTCTGCGGAAACGGTAACAGGATCCATGTCTCACCTTGAAGTGACCACGGTCGGAAAGAGGAGGGAGCACGATGGCTCAGTACGGAACGGACGAGTGGGAGGCCGAGTACCAGGCGATGCTGGCGGACAGGATGAAGAATCCGGCGCCTTACATCTATTTCACGCCCGAGTGGGCGGCCCTCTACGAGAAGACCATCCAGAACGACGAGCCCTACAAGGACGCGGCGAAGACCTGGGAGGGCACCGTAGTCCTTCACGTGGAGAAATCGCCAGAGTGGGGCCTCGACATCGACGTCTACGTCTTCATGGACCTCTGGCACGGCGAGTGCCGGTCTATCAGGATAGTCCCGAACGACGCCGGCGAGGCGGGCGACTTCGTGATCACGGGCTCGCTGGAGCGCTGGGAGCAGGTCGCCAAGAAGGAGCTCGACAGCACCAAGGGAATGATGCAGGGCAAGCTCAAGCTCAAGGGCGACCTCCCCACGATCGTGCGGGCGGTCCGGGCGTCACAGCGCCTGACCGACCTTAGCGCGGACGTCGGCGGCTTCTTCCCGACGGAGCTCAACGACGAGCAGAAGGCGGAGTTCAAGATCGCCATGGACGCGCTTGCAAAGGTGCTGGGCTAGCCACACGAAGATGAGACGGCGCGCGGCGCCGGGCGAAACATAACAGGGGTTGGCGGCATCCGGGCTCGAGTGAGGCGCACGGGCAGCCGCGCAAACAGGAGGTCAACATGGCTTACGATCGAGATCTTGCCTTCATCTACCGCAACCCGACCAAGATAGTCTTCGGCGAGAAGACTGCCGGCGACACGGGGATCGAGGTCGCCGAGCTGGGCTGCAGCAAGGCGTTCGTGGTAACGGACCCGGGCGTCGTCGCCGCCGGGCTGGTGGAGAGGGTCGTGAAGGCGCTCGGCCAGAAATACGTGGGCATCTACGACATGTGCATCCAGGACTCCGGCGTCCACATCATCAACGAGGCCGCGGCCCTGGCCAAGGAAGCAGGGGCCGACTGTCTGGTGAGCGTCGGAGGCGGCAGCACCATCGACACCGCGAAGGGCATGGCCGTGCTCCTCAAGGAGGGCGGCAAGCTCGAGGACTACGCGGGCTTCCAGCTGCTCACGCGTCCGCAAACGCCGCACATCGTCGTCCCGACCACGTCGGGCACAGGCAGCGAGGCGACCATGACCGCCGTGGTCAAGGACTGGGACAGGAACCGGAAGCTGCTGTTCTCCGACACCAACATGATCCCGAACGTGGGCATACTCGACCCGACGATCGTCGCGGGGCTGCCCAAAGGGCTGACCGCCACCACGGGCATGGACGCTTTCACCCACGCCGTCGAGTCGATCCACACTCTGCAGGCCTCGCCGATCGCCGACGCGATGGCGCTGCAGGCGATCAGGCTTATCTACGAGTTCCTCCCCAGGTGCGTCGAAGACGGCTCCGACCTTCTCGCGCGCGGCCAGCAGCAGTGCGCCGCCACGATAGCGGGCGTCGCGTTCGACAATGCCCAGGTGGGCCTGCCGCATGCGCTGGCGCACTCGCTGGGCGGCGTGTTCAAGGTGCCGCACGGCCTGGCGAACAGCATCGTGCTCCCGCACTGCATGAGGTTCAACCTCGAGGACGCGGCGGACCGCTACGCGCTCATCGCCACCACCATGGGCTTGGACACCAGGGGCAAGGGCGACACCGAGGCGGCGGAGCTGGCGATCGACGCGATAGCCGAGTTCACCAAGAAGCTCGGTATCCCGCAGAGGCTGCGCGACGCCGGGGTGCCCGAGGAAGGGCTCATCGAGGTCGCTGAGCTGGCGCTGTCGGACGGCGCGATAGTATACAACCCGACGATGGTCTTCGAGACCGATCAGATTATGGACGTCCTGAAGAAGGCGTGGTGATCCGGCCGGAAGGCACACGAGAAACTAGGGGGTAGCATGGCGGGTGGCGAGCCAGAAATAACGATGGCGCCCGGCGCGGAAGAGGCGGGTATGGCGTCCATGATCGCGGACATGATCAAGACCAACATCAAGAACAAGCCCGAGCGCATGAAAGATTTCAACAAGCTGCGTGGCACGATCTGGATCACGGCCAGCGACGCCGAGACCGAGATGACGATGGAGTTCACGGGGAGCAGCCTGACGGTCAGCAAGGGCAAGGTCGGCACGCCGATACTGGCGATCGAGACCGACGCCACCACGCTGCTCGAGCTCGCGAACATAGAGATCAAGATGGGAATGCCGTACTACTTCGACGAGACCGGTCGGATGGTCATCAAGAAGCTCATGAGCAAGGAGCTGAAGATCAAGGGGATGTTCGCCCACACCGTGGCCCTGACGCGGATGACCAAGTTGCTGTCGGTAAAGTAGAAGAAAGCCCCCGAAAGGGTCAGACACTTCTTTCTACTGCAAACAGGGGGACCTCAAATGCACGGTAACACCGGCAAGGTGCTCGACGTCGACCTCACCTCCGGGAAGGTCGAGGAGCTCGAGCTCGATGAAGACATCTACAAGCAGTACGTCGGCGGTGTGGGGCTCGCCGCGAAGCTTATATTCGACCGAGGGAACCTCGACGCCGAACCGCTGGACCTCGATGCCCTTCTCATCTTCGCCACCGGCCCCATGGCCGGCACCGGTATGTACGGCACCAGCCGCCTGTCCGTCGGTGCGCGTTCGCCCCTGACCGGCATCTGGGGGCAGGCCAGCTGCGGCGGCAACTTCGGCCCCGAGCTTAAGAGGTGCGGCTACGACGCCGTCATCTTCAAGGGCAAGGCCGCCAACCCCTGCTACCTCCTGCTCGAGGACGAGAAGGCCGAGCTGGTGGAGGCGCCGGATCTCTGGGGCAAGGACGTATTCGAGACCACCGACGCGCTCAAGGAGAAGCATGGCAAGCAGCACAAGGTCTGCGCCATCGGGCCGGCCTCCGAGAACGGGGTGCCGTTCGGCAGCATCACCAACGACTACGGCCACCACTTCGGCCGCGCGGGAATGGGCACCGTGATGGGCTCAAAGAACCTCAAGGCCTTCGTCACCAAGGGCGGCAGGAAATCGGAGTTCGCGGACCCCGAAGGGTTCAAGGAGTTCTGGCAGAACACCGTCAGGCCGCAGGTCGAGGAGAACATCTTCTGCAACGCGCTCAAGGCGTTCGGCACCGCCTGCAACATGGAGCTCAAGATGATGGAGGGCGACGTGCCCACCAAGAACTGGTCGATCGGCTCCTGGATGGAGGGCCCGGAGACCCTGAGCGGGATCGCGATGTCCGACACCATCCGGACCGACACCGACTCCTGCCGCGGCTGCGCGGTCAAGTGCAAGCCCGTGGTGAAGGTCGAGGAGGGTCCCTATGCGTTCGCGGAGGGACCGGGGCCGGAGTACGAGACCATCGCCGTCTTCGGCACGATGATGATGAACCCGAACCTGGAGGCGGTGTGCAAGGCCAACGACATCTGCAACCGGCTGGGGATGGACACGATGACCTGCGGCTCGACGATTGCCTGGGCGATGAGCTGCTTCGAGGAGGGCATCCTCAAGCCCGAGGACTACGACGGCGTCAAGCTGGATTGGGGCGACATCGACACCGTACTCGACCTGCTGCCGAAAATAGCGAAAAAGGAAGGCAAGCTCGCGCAGCTCATGGCCAAGGGCTCGCGCAAGGCTTCGGAGGAAGTCGGCGCCGGCAGCGAGAAGTTCCTCACCGACTCCAAGGGCCTCGAATCGGCCATGCACGACCCGCGCTGCAACTGGGGAGACGGGCTTGCCAATGCCATCGGGGTGCGTGGCGCCTGCCACGTGTCGAACCTCACCTTCCTGTGGGAGTGGGGCGCGATAGAGTACCCGGAGGTCGGCCTGGACATGCTGTTCCAGCCGATGTCCGCCGAGCACAAGGCGTTCGGGACCGCGGTGACCACAGACATCGGCAGCATCTGCAACTCGGCCTGCTGGTGCGAGTTTCCCGCAAGCTCGCTCACGCTTACTCAGTGGGTTGAGGCGTTCAACCTGGTCGCCGGCTACGGCTACACCATCGAATCGATGATGGAGGCCGGGACGCGGATCTGGTTCCTGCAGCGCGCCCTCGGCACCATCTGGGGAGCCAGGGGCGAGGACGACAAGATCGGCGAGAGGATCATGACTCCTGTCGATGACGGCATGATCGCCGGGTCGGTGCCCGACATGGACAGGATGCTCAAGGAGTTCTACGAGCTCCGCGGCCTGGACGCCGATGGAAAGCCGACGCGCGAGACGCTCGACAAGTACGGCCTGGGCTACCTGGCTGAGAAGCTGGGCGTCTAGAACGGTCACTCTGATTTCCTGGAGGGCTGCGAGGTGAAGGTCAAGGTCCGCTTCGCCGGCCTGTTCCGGCGCTACGTCGGAGAGCGTGAAGCCGAATTCGAGATCCCCGACGGCTCGACCGCCGGAGACCTGCTCGTCCTGCTGGGCAAGACCTACGGCCATTGCCTCCCCGACGGACTCTGGGACGACGAGTCACTCAAGTTCCACCGCAGCATGCGCCTTGCGCGCGTGGACGCGGGAACGATCGATCCCGACGAGACGCTGCGTGAGGGTGACGAGCTGCTGGTGATATTCGCGTTGGCCGGCGGCTGAGCTTATCGCCCCTTGATCAGACTTTCCGCATCGGCGATACGCGCCTTCGCCAGGCCGATGAAGTACTGCTCCATCTCCGGAACGGTGACGGGGGCGCCAGAGGTGCTCAACTGCGGGTCCGCGTCGTACCTGAACAGCTTGATCCTTCCAGTGGCATGGTCCCAGTCGAAGCTGACGAACGCCCCTCCGAAGGCACCCAGGCCGACCGAGGCCCCCTGGGGTGGGGGATTGCTCCTGTTGACCACGGTTCCGTTTCCCGTGGTGTGCTCGCCAAGCAGTTCCTCGAAATCCTTGAGGCTGTTGAGGTTGTCGACCGCGACGTAGTATTTCTCGGCGGCGCCCGAGACGTTCTCGGGGACGGCACTCGCGTTGAACTGGCGCCCGTTCAGGGCGACGAGCTTCTTATTTGCCAGGCCGTAGAGCGTGCCGTAGATGGCCTTCTTGCGCTTTGAGGTATCTAATACCTTGTTCCACGCCGAGGCGGTCGGATTTTCGAAAGTCCCGGGCGAGAACACCTCGTACTCCCTCGCGACCGAGGCCGTTGCGTTTCTCCGCTGCTGTATGGAAGATGCTTTGGACGAGAGGATGCTTTCCATGTCAGCCAGGTATGCCCCCACCTCTTTCCCGTCCTGCGCGAGCATCTGGCGCGCCGAGCCAGCGGACAGCGGTGAAGGCGCTCCTGTTCCCCCACAACCTGCGAGCAGCATCACAGGCAACAGCAGCGCGAGCGACAGGATCAATATGGCATTGGCCGCGCGGTTCGAATGCATCAGTAATGCAGGTTGCTTGGAATCGACGAGGGTTTTGATGGCTTGGCGCCCGGCGCGGGGATGAAGCTCTGCACCGCCGAATCGAGCTCCTCAGCGGCGACTGAGCCGAGGTACTGCTGTCTGATCTCGCCCTGGGCGTTGACGATGAGGATGGTTGGATCCATGCTCACGCTGTATTTCTTGAGAACGCCTTTGTTCTTCGGGTTGTCGTAGTCCACGTTCACAAAAGTGACCTTGCTCCGGTACTTCTTCTCTACACTATCCACTATGGGCTTGAGGGTGCCATATGACCTCGAGCTTTTTCCGAGGAAGACCATGACCCTGGGCTTTCCCTGGCCCCCGCAGCCTGCCGCTAGCAGCGTCGCCAGGACTGCCAAGCATAGTGACGCCGCGAGTACCGCTCTCATGAATGCGTTCTTCAAGCCGCCGCTCTCTACGATTTGGTCTCGTCCGGGGAAGCGGTCGCCGAATCGAGGCTCTTCTGGACTTCCTCCTGCACCTTGTCGGTCGACTCACGGAACGCGTGCAGCGCCTGTCCCACTGATTGACCGACTTTAGGAAGGCGCGACGGGCCGAAGATGACCAGCGCGATGATGAGGATAACGATCAGTTCTGTCGGTCCCAGTCCAAACATCTGTGACCACCTCGTTTTGCTCAGGGTTTCGACTCGAGTAGCCGTTGATGCTACAAGCGGTGACCTGCGGTGTCAATGACGCCCGGGTGGGCGGGTCCCGCAGGCGCGGCTCAGTCCAGAGGGATCCGCGGCAGCCTGGCGTCGACCTTCTTGAACAGGAGCGGCAGCTTTCTCAGGATGGTCTTCGCGATCAAGGGCGAGCGGGACGCCAGGGGCGTGTTGATCTCGTCGCCGAAATGTCAAGTATTGTTAACTACTGTTAATTTGTGTTATTAAAACGTGGGGAGCCCCGAACGCGCGGGTGGTTTACTCGGAGGGCAGCACGTCAAACGAAGGAAGGCTGCATGAAAGAAAACACCTCGAGCCTCACCGCGGAAGCGACGACCGCTTTCAGGGCCATCGAATCCATGAGGCCGCAAAGCGAGCGCGTATGCAACGACTGGCTCGCGAGGAAGTTCGTCAGGGGTAGGTTCCTGATGCTCGGGCACAGCAGGGTCCTCGCGAATGCGGCATACAGGCAGATGATCAAGCAGGGAATGGGGCCGGTCTACGGCGAGGTCGTGGGCCGCACGAGATACTTCGACGACCTGCTGGCCGCCCGCGTCGCCGACGGCCTGGAGCAGCTCGTCATCATGGGCGCCGGCTTCGACACCAGAGCTTACAGGTTCCACGATCTTCTGCGCGGGGCCAGAGTCTTCGAGGTCGACCACCCTTCGACCCGGGAGCTCAAGCTGGAGAGGGTCGCCGCGGCGCTCGGGTCCGTCCCTGACGACGTCGTCTACGTGCCCGCCGACCTCGACTCGGAGGACCCGGGCGAGCCGCTCATCGACCGCGGATACGACCCCGGCGCGGTGACCCTGTTCATCCTGGAGGGCGTCATCATGTACCTCCAACCCGACTCCGTGGACAGAGTCCTCCGGTTCATGGCCCGTGGCTCGGGTCCGGGCAGCACCATCGCCTTCAACTACCTGGACGCGTCAGTGTTGAAGGACGAGTCGAAGTTCGAGGGTGCCAGCCAGTCGCGCGAGGTGCTGAAGCGATGGGGCGAGCTCCCGGCATTCGCGCTAGCCGCCGACGAAGTCCATCTTTTTCTGTCAGAGAGAGGGTTTGACAACGTAGAGCAAGTCACGTCGCGGGACCTGAGAGAGAAATATTTCCTGCCCCTCGGCAGGGGGGACAAGGTGGCGTCCCACCTGGGTATTGTCAGCGCGCGCAACCGGCTGAATGCAACACAAGGGGTCTGACCCCTTTTGTTGCGTTTCGCGCTAGCCGTACTTGACCACTATGCCCTTACCGCCGCCGGGGAAGTCAAAGGAGATGGCGCCGCACTCGCAGACCTGCCAGCACGCGCCGCACTCCAGGCACTTCTCTTCGTAGTCTTCGGCCAGCAACGCCTTCTTGCCCTCGAGCTTCCAGAGGAACATGGGGCAGATGATGACGCAGTTGCCGCAGCCCTCGCAGGTCCCCCTGTCCGCGGAGAGGAAGTCGACGTCCGGCACGTCCTTGTATACCAGGCGGGTGAAATCTCGAGTGTTCATCGGCCGTTCTCCTCCAGTCGGCGAGCCTTCGCCTGCACGAAGGGCTTGGCGAAATACTCCATCAGCAGAGGCGTCGTCACCTCGGAATACCTGTTCTCGGTTCGCGCCGCGCGCCTGGCTATGAAAGGCAGCACCTTGGGGAGCAGCCACTTCAAGGCCCTGGCGACCCTGGCGTCGGGCGGCCTGGACGGCGGCTTGGACATGTTGATGCCGAGCGGGACCAGGTCCCTGGCGAGCGTCTCCACCAGCTCCGGCAGGTAGGGCGTCAGCAGCGCCGGCAGGTTGCGGGCGCTCTCGGTGTGCGACTCGGCGACGTTGAGCAGCCCGTACATCGCGTCGTTTATCATCGGGATCACCCAGCGCCCGGCGTCGGGGTTGAAGCCGATCCCGCGCACGAACCCCTCTATCGCCTCGCCGCCTATGAACTCCTCCCCGATGGGGGAGTCGCGCCAGAGGCGCTCGTACTCGGCGAGCGAGCGGGCCGACACGTCGCCGCGCTCCAGCGCTTTCTTCGCCACCCGCCCGGCCAGCATGCCCGAGTACATGGCGTAGTACACCCCCTCCGCCTCGAAGGGGCAGGCGAAGCCGGCGGCGTCGCCGATCAGCATGACCGAGTCGGAGTAAGTCGTCGTCGGGTTCGTGAGGAACGTGACCATGTGGTTCTGGAACTCGCGCGCCTTGGCCTTACACAGTTTGATCTGCTGCTGCACGCCCTCCAATGCGAAGAGCTTGTCCAGGTAGTAGTGCGGGTTCTTCTTCCACCAGTCCATGTAGCAGCCGAGGCCGATATGGCAGCCCTCGGCGGAGAAGAAGCTGTAGCCGACCGGGAAGAGCGCGGAGTACCAGTAGTGCAGGGCGTTGCCGCCGATGACCGCGTCGATGTCCTTGCGCGCGGCGCCGAAGTCGACGTTCAGTATCATCGCGACCTCCGAGGGGTCCCACTTGTCCCTTATCCCGGCGGTGCGGGCCACGGTCGAGATGACCCCGTCCGCGCCGATGACCAGGTCGGCCTTGAACGCCTCGCCGCGGTCGGTCTTCACGCCGTCGATCCTGCCGGCGCTGTCTCGGGTGACGCCGGTGACCTTGGTAGACGTCTGAAGCTCCGCCCCCGCGGCCGTGGCCAGCCCCGCCAGCCAGGGGTCGAGCTCGCTGCGATAGACGTTCCTGGTCAGGTACTCGCCCGCTTCAGGGTAAGGCGCGTTGGTCGATGGGGTGAAGGAAAACATGTTGGTCTCGACGTTGCGCTCATCGGACAGGTGCAGCGTGGCCATGGTCGCGACCCGCTCGTGGGGCAGGTCCATCGCGCGCATGAAGTCGAAGTCCCGGAAGCACTTGGGGCTTAGCCCCGTGCCTGAGACGTTCTTCTCGCCTGGCACCGTGCCGCGCTCGAAGAAGATGGTCTTGAGCCCGGATTCGGCTGCGGTCTTGGCGGCCGCGGAGCCTCCGGGGCCTCCGCCAACCACTATAACGTCATACTTTTTCATCGGGTCCCTCGCTTGCTGTCAGTTTCGTACTGAATGGAAAGATTACAATGCGACAGAACAGTTTGTCCACCCGGTCAGAGCGTTAACCGGGAGAGTAAAAACGAGGGCGGGCCGGAGTCCGCCCGCGCCATCGAAACAGGAAATTCAAGAAAGGGGTCTGACCGTATTCTAGAATTTTGTTAGTCCGAGTAGCCCCCGATGGTGTCGGCGCCGGCTCCCCTGTTGAAGAAATACATCGACCGCTCGACCATAATCTTCTTCCCCGCGGTCGTGCAGGTCACGACGATGCCCGCCTGGTCGCTCACCCCGCTGTCTTTCATGTTGAAGGTCTTGCGGGAGCTCGCGGGCACGGTGCNNGTCTTGAGGACATCTCCCGTTCCCGTGGGGGTCAGGTAGGAGATCTGGACGGTTACGGGCGTCGAGTTGGGGTTCTGCACCAGGGTCCAGGTCTCCCTTCCTTCTGAGGTCTGCCCATCGGGCAGGTAGAAGGTGGTGTGTGGCGCGGCCATGCCGATGGAGTCGTGGGTCGCCTCGCCGGTGCCGTTGTCCCAGTACATCGATCGTTAGGCGATCACCGGCATGCTGCTGTGAACGGCGGTCGAGAAGTCGGTGTTGCCCATGCCCGGCACGTCGTTGACCGTCCAGCGCGTACCCGCGGACGCCGCGGAAGCAAAGAGCAGGAGGGCGAGTGAGACCGCGATTGCGAAGACGATGGTGAGCGAGACGGTCCTCATCGGGCTGCGAAGCTTCGGGGTGGCCCTCAAAGGCGACCTCCTTGCCTTGAAGCGGAGTTGGATTTCGAGTATATCATCAGTTCGGAAGAAGGCGCCTGACGCTTGAACAGTTGAGGACTCGAGCAACCGGCCGGCGTTAACCATGGCACCGTTCCTGCGATAGAATCAGATCGACCGAACGCCGCACGCCGGAGGACAGGGGGGCACGATGGACTATGAGACACTGATCTACGAGAAAGAGGGCGAGGTGGGGATTCTCACCTACAACCGCCCCAGGACCGTCAACGCCGTCAACAAGCAGATGCTCGAGGAGCTCTACGACTTCTGGATAGCGCGGCAGCGCGACTTCGCCACACGCGTCATCATCGTGACGGGGGCGGGAGAGAAAGGCTTCTGCTCGGGCCTGGACATGAAAGCGGTCGCGACCGAGTTTGCCCCAGAGGGCGGGCCGACCGGAGCCAGCACCTGGGAGGGGCAGATACACTTCTCGGTCATTATGCGCCTCATGCGCTCCTGCCCGCAGCCCGTGATCGCGGCGGTGCACGGGCCGGCGATGGGCGCGGGCCTCTCCTTCGCCCTGGCCTCAGACGTGCGCCTGGCGAGCGAGGACGCATTCTTCTGCGCCCAGTACATCAACATCGGCACCGGCGGTGCCGACCTGAGCTCCAGCTTCTTCCTGCCCAAGATAGTGGGCTGGGGCAAAGCCGCCGAGATGTGCATGACCGGGGTGAGGATCCCGGCCGATGAGGCCTACCGCATCGGGCTGGCGAACCACGTCCACACCCGCGAGGACCTGCTGCCGGCCGCCAAGGCCATGGCAGAAGTGATGTGCTCCAAGAACGACCTGGGGCTGCGCCTCACCAAGGACGCCTTCAACGCGGCGCTCAACGGCTCTTCGCTCGAGGACGCCAACCGCATGGAGGACCGCAACCAGTCGCTCATCATCGCCAACGCCATAACGGAGGGCGCGAAAGAGCTGGGCTAAGACAGGAGGGATTCTGTCAGGCACAGGTGTCACCTGCGACTATTTCATTACCGCCTTCATCGGCTGCTTCCAGTGCGAATCGGCCTGCTTTTGTCCTGAGACTACTATTCCCGAAATCCCATGGGGGTTCGAGTCACCCCTCCGACACTAATACCATGTGGCTAACTGACCCTTAAAACGGCGGCGTAAGACGGGATGCTACGTCCACTGAGACGAGAATGGTTTTCCTGGGCAGCGTACCCAGAACTATTAGCCTCTTCTTCTGTGTTCCTCCCAACGCACCATCATCGAATCCAGTTCATCTCGGAAGAACTCAAAGACTTCGCGCGTCCCCTCGAAACGCCTGAGTACACTCGGGTCTTTATCCTTCACGAGCTCCTCTCCCCAGTCGAGTAACTCCTGAATCTTGCGCATCTGCTTTCCAGCTTCAATGATGAACTCGGCTACCCCGTTCGCATCGGGGTTAACTCGAAAATATATCTTACGCTCTCCAGGCACGCCCACGCGTTCAATTAACCCACGAGCAACCAGACCACGCGTGGCCATGCTGACAGAGCCGCTACTTATGCCAAGTGTTGTCGCAAGTTCCGAGGAGGAGGTTTCCGAAGATTCCGCCAACATAAGTGCCGCAAAGATTCTTCCAGCCATCCTTGATTCACCCATGCCCTCGAGGAGGATACCCAGATTGTCGACAAAGCGACTCTCCTGTTCTCTCATCATCACCTCGACGTCTGCTGCATCCACCGACTTCACATCTAGAGCTCATTTATACCGTACTTCTTGAATAATACACCATTATATTGACATTTCAATACTTTCAAAATATCATAAACTCTGTCATACGCAAGGAGTATCTAATTTGGCCTGCAGGAGTGTGGTGAGAATGGAACCGACTTCAACTACCAAAGACGACTCCGAAGCCTTGATAAGGCTCGAAAACGTCTCGAAGCGTTATGACATGAATTCTATCATCGTCACTGCATTAGACTCGGTCGATCTTCAGGTTGATGAAGGTGAGTTCCTTGTCGTCCTGGGTCCTTCCGGAAGTGGGAAGACCACCCTTCTCAACATGATCGGAGCACTGGATAACCCCACGAGTGGCGACATCAGCGTGGCAGGCATGAACATAACCGGTGCCCACCGGAAGGAATTGTTTGCCTTTCGGCGGCGGGCGGTAGCCTTTATATTCCAGTCCTTCAATCTCTTCCCCGGGCTTACGGCTCTGGAAAATGTCCAATTCGCCATCGATATCAACAAAGGTGACCGTTCAGAAGCACAACACGTACTCGAAGAGGTAGGACTGGGCGAACGGGTGAAACATTTCCCCCATGAGTTATCCGGCGGCGAGCAGCAGCGCGTTGCCATCGCCCGAGCGCTCGCTACTGGCAACCCGGTACTGCTGGCAGATGAACCGACGGGCGAATTGGACTTTCGCACCGGAGTATCAATCCTCGAACTCCTTCAGGAGCAGGTTAAATCAGGCAAGACTGTTCTGGTGGTCACTCATAACCGCGAGATCTCGAGGGTGGCCGACAGGGTGGTTGAGCTTTCCAGCGGAAGCATCGTCTCGGATGGCCCACCTAGAGGTGGTCGCGCGGCCATTTCGGATCTGCACTGGTAGGTGATGCTGAATGGGCAGACTTTCCTTCTGGATTCGCTGGTCCCTGCGCCACCTGAAAGCGCGGTGGGTCCAGGTCACCGTTATTGCAATGGTGATAGCCATAGGAACCGGCGTCTTTGCGGGACTCGCCAGCCAATCTGCGTGGCTACGGATCACCTACGATAAGAATTATGCAGCACTAGGCGCGCATGATCTTCATGTCAGCCTTTCCGCAGTCAGCTATATAAAGCAAGGCGAACTCGCGGACACGTTGTCTTCCATGAAGCATCCAGAATGGGTCGATTTGGCGGAGGAGCGACTGTTCCAGCCCACGGAAGTTGAGGTCTCGACGGGTAGCGGTACTGTTCTGGTCGCAGGCAGGTTGGTCGGTGTGCCGACGAGCGATGGTGGCCCGAAGGTCGATAAGGTCTATGTCACCTCAGGCAGAGGGTTCAGCAAGCAGGGCGGAGCGGTTCTGGAACAGCATTTTGTAAACCAGGAGAAGCTGCCGGCTGAGGGGACCGTCAAATTGGCCGGAGGTACTACGGTCAAGTACACGGGGACCGGCTATTCGCCGGAATACTTCATGATTACTGCCGGGCAGGCCGTCGGGGGGCAGAGCAATGTGATGCTGCCCGGGGATTTTGCTGTCTTGTTCATGCCCCTCGGCGTGGTGCAGAATCTGGCAGGCAAAGCCAGTGAGACAAACGATCTGGTTATCAGGCTCGCGCCCGGAACGAACAGGAATGCGGCCAAAGCCGAAGTAGAGCAGGCGTTTGCCGCCAGGTTTCCCCAACTCGCCGCACAGGTGACGACGTTAGAGGAAGACCCTGCTTACCAAGCGCTTTATGGCCAGATGAATAACAACCGGGGATTGCTTCTGGGCCTCGCCGTTCTGATTCTGCTGGGAGCGGCTTTCGCCGCCTTCAACCTTGCCAGCCGGGTGGTTGAAGCCGAGCGGAGGGAAATAGGCATCAGCATGGCCCTCGGGGTTCCGAGGTCAAAGACCGCCTTGCGCCCAATGCTAATGGGTGCCGAAATAGCCGCACTGGGGGTCGTATTCGGTATCGGCATGGGCTTCCTGATGGGGGTCCTGATACGCCCGGTCCTATCGAGCATGCAGCCCCTTCCATTCTGGCAGACGCCTTTTCAAGTCACCTCTTTCGCCTGGGCCGCCGCGGTAGGCTTTGTTCTGCCCTTCCTGGCAACCGCCTGGCCGGTCTGGAGGGCCGTTAGAGTGGAGCCCGTGCAAGCCATTCAAACCGGCCATCTGGCACACCGGAGCAAGGGGCTCGCCCCGCTCTTAAAGCGCGTTCACCTGCCGGGCAGGAGCCTGGCCCAGATGCCGCTGAGAAACGTATTGCGAGCGCCGCGACGCACGATTCTAACCGCTCTGGGCATCGGAGCGAGCATATTGCTCCTTATCGCGACTCTCGGCGCTCTCGACTCTTTCAACGCAGTTTTTAGTCGCGCAACTACTGAGATGAGTCGAGGAGCACCGAACTGGGCCTCTGTGGCCCTCGCCAACTTTCAGCCTCAAGATTCCAATCTGATCCGCACTATTGAAGCTAACCCTTCGGTGGGAATGGCAAGACCCATGATGCTCAGCAGCGCCAAGGTTTCCAAGGGAAACAAAGAGCTGGACAGTATGATGCTGCAGGTGCTGGATATGTCGAGCCCGGTTTGGCACCCGACTGTGAATTCCCGCGCAAACCCGGGCGGCCTCCCCGGCATCGTCCTTACAGAGAAAGCAGCGGGCGATCTGGGGGTGAAGCCGGGTGACACTCTGACTTTGACCCATCCCTACCGGACGGGAGAGACTACTTTCGCGCTCAAACAAAGCGAGGTGCGGCTGGTCGGTCTCAATCCTATGCCCGCCAGGATGCTGGCGTTCATGGACATCTCGTCTACCGGCCTTTTTGGACTGGAAGGCTTTGCCAATGGATTACAGGTCGCTCCCGCCGCTGGCCATTCCATCACCGACGTCAAGAATGCCATCTTCAACCTGCCCGGGGTAGCTGCCACTCAGGCTCCTTCTACTATGATCAATCTCGTCAAGGATAAACTCAACCAGGTAAGGGGGATGTTCAAGGTAGTGGCGGTGATAATATTCCTACTCGCTCTGCTGATCGCATTGAGTTCTGCGAACATAAGCGCCGACGAACACCGCCGCGAGGATGCGACCATACAGGCCTATGGAGTCCCGGTCCATAGCCTCATGCGAATGGAGGTAGTGGAATCCGGCATAATTGGCATCCTGGGTTGGCTGGTAGGCTTAGGTCTTGGGGCCCTTGCCCTGGCGTGGTTATTGTCACGTGTCGCTACCGTCATGCCCGATGTCCAGGTCAAGGAGACCTTGACATACGGAACGATCATTCTAAGCTTTCTCGTCGGGATTGTCGCTACCGCCGTTGCGCCGCTTTTCAATACTCGAAAACTGCGCAAGATGGACATACCTTCAACCCTTCGCGTGATGGAATAGCTTACGAAGATGGAACCGCTTGCTGTCCAAGCTCGGCAGCAAAGCAGTTGAGCCAGCGACAAGGCCAACCGGGCTGGTTGCCAGACCGTTCCTTGAAGAGTAGTAGGCCGGGCGTATGTCAGTGAGCGGCGTATCGATAACAGAAGCGCAAGCGAAGAGGTCGAGGAAGACTCCTGTCGAGCGACGTGCTGAACTTGCGGAAGCGGCCGCCCTGGTGTTTTTAGAAAGGGGATACGAGGCGGCGACCGTGGCGGACATCACCCGCAGGGCAGGCAGCTCGCACGGTACCTTCTACGTCTATTTCGATTCGAAGGAAGACATTTTCGACGCCGTGGCCCAGGAAAGGGTTATGGTGGCGTTCAACGCGGCGCTCAACGGCTCATCGCTGGAGGACGCCAACCGCATGGAGGACCGCAACCAGTCGCTCATCATCGCCAACGCCATAACGGAGGGCGCGAAAGAGCTGGGCTAAGACAGGAGGGATTCTGTCAGGCACAGGTGTCACCTGCGACTATTTCATTACCGCCTTCATC
>PMJJ01000068.1 GCA_003157385.1 Actinomycetota bacterium
TGCGCCAGCGCAAGTAGAGGGACAGGTACTTTCTACTATTTTTTCTACTCATGTGACTGGCTTGCCGGTTGAATTCGAGGACACTTGTCCTGAGTAGAAAAATAGGCGAACAGTGCCTGACCCCTGTTTCTACTTAGAGCTGGGGCTCGAACGGCTGATTGGCACCCTGATATACCGCGCCCTTTATGAGCGACGGGAAGACCAGCAGGACCAGCCCGGTCGCGATCACGCCCAGGCCGCCGACCGCCAGGCTGAAGGTGGTCGAACGCGCGTCCGACAGGTAGCCCATGAACTGGCCTCCCACAGCGGACACCCCGATGAAGGTCATGATGTAGAAGCTGATCACGCGGCCGCGCATCTCTCTCTGCGAACGCCCCTGCAGCACCGAGTTCACGGCGGCGCTGGTGACCAGGAACGACATGCCCAGCACGAACGAGACCAGGCACATCTCCAGCAGGCTGCGCGAGATCGCGAAGAGCACCAGGAAGACGCCCAGCGTCAGTGTCGAGACCTTGATGATGTTCCGCTCCTTGACGAAGCGGCTGAGGTAGGTGACCAGCAGCGCGCCTATCACCGCCCCCAGCCCGGTCATCCCCAGCACGAGCCCGTAGGGTCCGGCGCCTTTGTGGATCACGTCCTGCACCAGCGCCGGAATCACAACGATGTAAGAGAATCCGAAGAACGAGATCGCCACCAGCGCCACCAGCAGGTGCACCATCCACTTGCGGTGCCAGACGTACTGCCAGCCCTCGAGCGCGTGGTGCCTCAGCGTATCGTCCGGCTTGGCGATGGCCCCGCGCTTGGGGTGTATCAGCAGCAGCGCCGCGATCACGAACAGGAAGCTCACCGCGTTGGCGTAGAAAGCCGTCGCCGCCGAGAAATAGACCAGCAGCGCCGCGCCGATGAACGGCCCGATGAAGCGGGCCAGGTTCCACTGCGCGCTCGAGAGCGCTATCGCGTTCAGCAGGTCCTCGCGCCTGACCAGGTCCGGCAGTATCGCCTGCCAGGCGGGGAAGTTGAACGCGAAGGCGACCCCGATGATCGAGACGGTGATCAGTATGACGGCTCTGTTGTCCAGGTTGAGCGAAGCGGCGATGCCCAGGGCGAACGCGCCGATCATCATGACGGTCTGCCCGATGATGATGATCCAGCGGCGGTCGTGGCGGTCGGCGAGAGAGCCGGCGAACGGGACGATGAAGAGGACCGGCAGGAAGTTCGCCATGTTGACGGCGCCGACCCAGCTGTTCGAGTGCAGGACGTTCTTGACGTACCAGAGCAGGGCCGCGGTCTGGACCCAGGTGCCTATATTGGAAATGAGGGCGCCGGACCACAGGAACGCGTAATCGCGCTCGCTGAACGCGGAGAGCACGCCGCCCCTGAACAGCGTCCTCTCCCTGGCGCGCGCGCTGTCTTTGGAGCCGTCCTCGTTCTCATCGGTCATGTTCGCCCTTCCTTTGCTTTCTCTCCAACCTGTTGATTACACTTGCACGGAGTCTTATCCTTCGCCTCCGTTCACTGGCGCTATCAGCGCCGGGTGGCTTAACATGACAGGGCGCGACCAGGCGTGGAAAGGACACCGTTGGAGACACAGGACCAGACGGGAAACACAGGGACGCCCCCGGATGCGGCCTCGGTCCACCGGGCCGCCACCGAGCTGTACCATCAGAGGCGTTTCGCGGAGATCGTCGACATCTGCGAGAGGGCCGAGGCTCAGGGCATGTACAACGCCGACGTAGCGGCGGTCCATTCGGTCGCCCTGATGAAGCTCCACAGGACCGCCGACGCCACGGACTTCCTGCAGCGCATGCTCTACTACTTCCCCAGCGACGCGAGGCTGCATTTCAACCTCGGCGCCGCTTACCAGGCGGCCTACAAGAGGGGCGAGGCCCGCGAAGAGTTCCAGATCGCGAGGAGGCTCGACCCCGCATACGTCGGCCAGAAGGTAAACAAGTTGACGATGCTGCGGGTGAGCGTTGCCGCGGTGGCGTTCGTCCTGTTCTTCGTCGCATTCGTGTTCTGGCCGCACACCAGGTGGCTGGCGATCGGCCTGATCGGCGCGCTCATCCTGCTCACGCTGTTCGTGCTGGTGATGTCCATCAGGGCGCGCAACACCAACAGGATACTTATCAACGGGGGAATCCTTGTCATCTGGCTGCTGCTGCTCGGGCTGGTCATCGTGGCGCCGATTCATCTGTAGGACAACATCTTGTTCTTTAACGCCGTCTTGACGGACCATCAATCGGCAGTGTTTGAGATCCAGGCATGACAAAAGGCCACGCCGGCTGGCGTGGCCTTTCGCCCTTCCGTTCTTTGCTTCCTACTGGCTGAAGCCTACCGTGTTGCTACCGCCTGTGATTCCGTTGTCATCGAAGTACATCGGCCTCTCAGCGACGATCGGCTGTGTTGAGTTGACCTGCAGAGAAACGTCCTGCCCGGACAGGCCCCAACCCTGCAGGGTCTGGTTCACTGAAACCGTTGACCTGCTGTGTGGTATCAGGCTGATGGTCTGCGTCCTGGACGGGGTCCCGGCGTTGAACATGTAGGTGATCGTCACGCTCGCCGCCACGTCGCTGGGGTTCATCAGGCAGATCCACTCGTCGAAGCCCGGTCGCGTCGTTCCCTCAGCGAAGAGGAATGAAGTGCCCGGATCACTGACTGCCATGACGTTGTGCCCGCCAAGGACGACCTTCTGCCCATTGGCAAGCCTGTACACGAAGTACATGGGCCGCTCCACCACGATCGGCTGATCGGAGCCGATCTGCACCGAGACGTCCTTCCCGTTTCCGACCACATCGTTCACGTGGATCGTGTAACGCTGGCTCGCGGGAACCGTCACCGTCTGCGATTGATTGGTCCCGTCCTTGAACATGTATGTCAGATCGACGGTGGCGTCGGTCTTGCCGGGGTTCAGCATACATATGTATTCGTCGAATCCGGGGTTTGTAGTGCCTTCGGCCAGGTAGAAGTTAGTTTCGGGCTCGCTTGCGCCGATCACGACGTGAGCGCCGGTCACCCTGCCCTGGTACTTGAAGTACATGGGCCGCTCCGCGACGATCGGGATATCGCTGGTTACCACAATGGAAACGTCCTTCCCGGGGCCTACCACGTCGTTCACGTGTATTGTGGACCTGGAGTGTGGGGCCACGATCACGCTCTGTGTCTGCGGGGGCGCGCCACTGAACATGTACTGGATCGTGACGTTGGCGGGATTGGTCGTGTCAGGGTTCTGCAGGCAGACGAACGTCTGGAAGCCGTCTCGCGTAGTGCCTTCGGCGAAGTAGAAGGACGTGTCCGGCTGCGGACGACCCATCACGACATCGCCGCCGGGCCAGCCGTGGTAGTTGAAGTACATGGGCCTCTCGATGATGACCGGTTGACTCGACCATGCGCGCACGGAGACATCTTTGTCCGCTCCGACCTGGTCCTTCACGTTGATGGTATACCGGGTATGTGCGGCAACCAGGATCGACTGGTCAGGCACCGTGCCCTGTCCGGGACCGAGCAGGTACCTCACGTTGACCGTCGCATCGGTCGCACCGGGGTTGAGGATGGTCAGGAACATCTGGAACTTGGAGTCGCTGCGGGTCGTCCCCTCCGCGAAGTACCAGGTGTACGGCTTCCACTTGGCGCCGAGCGACGTCCATCCGGAACCGTTCATCTGCGTCTTGACGATGCGGTCGTTGAACGTGTCTGCTACGTAGACGTCGCCGGTTCCCGGGTCGAGCGAGATCCCCCGTGGGAAGTAGAACTGGCCCGTCCCGTTACCAAACGTACCGTAGGTCGTCCAGCCCGTACCGTCCATCTTGGTGGCGACGATCCTGTTGTTACTCTGATCGGCGACGTAGACGAGCTGTGTGGTCGGGTCGTAGTGCACGCCGCGCGGGACCTTGAACTTCTTCGTGCCGCTCCCGTACGAGCCAAGCGATACCCAGCCTGTGCCGTCCCACTTGGTGCTGACTATCCTGCTGTTGCCCGTGTCCGCCACGAACAGCGTCTGGGAAGCGTGGTCGTACTGAACGCCGCGGGGAGTGAGGAACTCTTTTGCGCCCCGCCCTACGGTGCCCAGCGTGCTCCAGCCACTGCCGTCCATGTTCCCTGATATCTGGACTATCCTGTTGTTGCCCGTGTCCGGGACGTAGAGGAGGTTGTCCGTGGCGTCGTACCATAGGCCACGCGGGAAATAGAACTGGCCCACGCCGTTGCCCTTGGTCCCGTAGGTCGTCCAGCCACCACCATCGATCTTGGTCTTGACGATTCGATGGTTGCCACAGTCGGTTACGTATATGAAACCGCTGGCGTGGTCGAAGAATATCCCCCGCGGATCGTGGAACTGCTTCACGCCGGTACCGGGCACGCCGCCCAGGACGGTCCAGCCGGTACCGTCGATCTTCGTCTTGATGATGCGGTTGTTGAGGGAATCTGATATGTAGAGGTCACCGTTGGGTCCGCTCGCCTCGTCATAGAAGATGCCGAATTCCTTTTGAAATGATGGCTTGGCGGACGGAGTGATTATCTTCTTCATGGAGGGTGGAGTGGTTGTTGCACCTCTTGCCTGCGCCACGGCCGGCCAGAGGGCGAGCACCAGCATCGCGACTAAGACCAGCGGTACTGCGGTCTTTGAGAATCTCCTTTTCATGACTTCCTCCTTTGGGTCAGGCCTGTAACATGCTGGCCGCGCTCGGCCCTATTTACTGATAATTAACGGTCTCGAGCATTGAGACTTTAGCGTAAGTACTGTTAAAAGCGTGTTAAAACGACAGATGGCTTCGGGCGCCATCAACGCCAGGCCTGCGGCCCGCCACGCACCACAGGTGCCTGACCCCACCGGTGCGTTTGCCGCGAAAGCGCATCACCGCGCCTTAAGGAACACTTAACCTCCCGTTAGGCAAACTTAACCTGGATTAAACCCGGACGAAATCCCTGTTTGTTCTAATCGATATCGGAAGATCTTGAAGTGCGCCGCCAGACGGGCGGCAAGAGAACAGGAGGGAAGATGACAGGAAAGAGAAAGCTGACGGTGCTCATGATCGGGATGGCGCTGGTCGCGGTGGTCGCGGCGGCGGGCTGCGGCAGCACCGCTGCCTCCGGTAACCTCTCGCTTTCGGGCTCCACGACGGTGCAGCCGATAGCGCAGGAGGCCGCCGATCAGTTCATGAAGAAGAACCCCGGCGCCAACGTCACGGTGCAGGGGGGCGGCTCCAGCGTGGGCATCACCAACGTGAGCCAGGGAGTCTCCAACATCGGGAACTCCTCGCGGAACCTCGCGGACACCGAAAAGAACCTGGGCCTTGTCGATCACCAGGTGGCTTATGACATCGTCGTGGCCATCGTGAACCCCGACGTCACAGTCAAGAGCCTCACCGGAGACCAGATGAAGAACGTCTTCCTCGGCACCGTGACCAACTGGAGCCAGGTCGGCGGCAGCAACGCTCCCATCACCGTCATGATCCGCGACGAGGCCTCGGGCACGCGCGACATGTGGGATACGACGGTCCTTGGCAAGACCGCCACCAACCCGGTCAAGCCCGTGACGGGGGCTATTGAGGCCAACAGCAACGGCCTCCTGAGGCAGAAGGTCGCCTCGACCCCTAACTCGATCGGCTACATCTCCTACGGCTATATGAACAAGTCGGTCAAGGCGCTCCAGTTCAACGGGGTGACGGGCAACCTCACCACCGGGCTGAACAAGACCTACCCGCTCACCCGCTACCTCCACATGTTCACCAAGGGAGCGGCGACCGGGCTGGCCAAGACGTACATCGATTTCGTCCTGTCGCCTGACTTCCAGAACCAGACGGTGTCGAAAGACTACGTGCCGATGACCAAGATCAGTGCTCAGAAGTAAGACAGCGGTAAAGCCGGACGGCCCGGCCAAGGTAATCGACAGGGAATGGATCGTCAAGAAGGTCCTGTTCGTGCTGGCGATGATGACGGTGCTCGGCATACTCCTCATCGTCTTGATGGTCACGAAGGAATCCATCCCCGCGCTCACCAAGGCCGGGCCGTTCAACCTCTTCAGCTCCAGGTGGGACCCGTCGACGGGACACTACGGGATGCTGATCTTCCTGGTGGGCACGTTGCTCACCACGATCGGTGGTCTGATCCTCGGGGTTCCTCTTGCCATAGGGACCGCGATCTTCGTCACTCAGATGGCGCCGCCCCGCGCGGCGGGCTTCGTGTCCAGGGGCATCGAGGTGCTGGCGGGGATCCCCTCGATAGTGATCGGATGGCTCGGCTTCACCGTGCTGGTGCCGGTCCTGGTCAAGCTGACCAGCAGCACCGGCAACGGGATACTGGCGGCTTCGATCATCCTCGCGATCATGATCATGCCGACGATAACGGCCATAGCGAGCGACGCGCTGGAATCGGTCCCGGTGGAATACAAACAGGGTTCGTTCGGGCTCGGCGCGACCAGGTGGCAGACCATATGGCACGTGATGCTTCCGGCAGCCCGGCCGGGGCTGATAGTGGCGGTCATCCTGGGGATGGGCAGGGCCATCGGCGAGACGATGGCGGTCGCACTGGTGATCGGCCCCGCCACCGCGTGGCCGAAATCCCTGTGGACCCCCACGCACACCTTGACCACCAAGATCCTTATGGAGATACAGGAATCGACGGGGACCACCAGGTCCGCGCTGTTCACCATGGCGCTGGTGCTCCTGCTGTTCTCGATGATGATGATAATGCTGGTGCGAGCGTTCACGAAGAAGAAAGAATATGCGAGAGGGGCCGCCTAAAGTGGAAGCCGAAGTCATCGATGTCATAAAGGTTAGAAGGGTTGCGCGCGAGGCGCAGCAAAGGAAGTCCGTCCGCTCGGATCGGGTGGCTACCATCGCGGTGTGGTCGATCGCTGCCACCGGCATCGGTGTGCTCACCTTTATCGTCGGAGTCATCCTCTGGAGAGGCCTCGCCACGGCCCTCACCCCCGGGTTCATCTTCGGCCAGCCGCAGGCGTTCAAGGCGGGCGGCGGCATATGGCCGATGGTGGTCTCATCGTTCTACCTCGCCTTCCTCACCCTCCTCATCGTCCTTCCCGTGGGGGTGGGGGCGGGGATATACATGGGGGAGTACAGCAAACAGGGCTGGGCCGCGAGGTCGATCCGGTTCGGCGCGGACTCGCTTTCCACCGTGCCTTCGCTGGTCTTCGGAATCGTCGGCCTGAGCCTGCTGGCGGTGTACTTGCGCCTCAGCTACTGCCTGCTTGCCGGCGCCATAGTCCTTGCCCTGCTCAACCTCCCGACCATAATGCGCACCACGGAGGAGTCCCTCAAGGCCGTGCCCCAGACCTACAGGGAAGCCTCGATGGGGCTGGGAGCCAGCAAATGGTACACCATCAGAAAGGTCGTCATGCCCACCGCCGTTCCCGGGATCACGACCGGCGCAGTTTTGACTCTCGGTCGTGTGATCGGGGAGAGCGCGGCAGTCGTCTACCTGGTGGGGATGTACGTAAGCCGCGTGCCGCTCTCGCCACTCTCGCCCGGTGCGCCGATGGCGGCGAACATCTATCACCTTTACAACGAAGCCGCACTGCTGCCCGATGCAGCGCGGGTCGCCAGCGGCGAGTCGGCGTTCCTGCTGCTGGTGGTGCTGGCGCTGATGCTGCTGGCCCGGCTGGTCTCCTGGTTTTTCAAACGGAAGACCAGGGTCGCCGACAGGTTCGCGTGATGAGCGCGCGGTGGTACCCTGTGTTTGATCAGAGACGGAGGTCCTTGTGACGAAGATCCTCATTGTCGAGGACGAGAAACCGATGGCGGAGGCGATACGCTACAGCCTCGAGAAAGAGTCGTACGCGGCCGACGTCGCGACCGACGGAGACGAAGGGCTGCGGATGTTCGAGTCCGGCGGCTATGAGCTGGTCATCCTCGACATCATGCTTCCGGGCACCGACGGGCTCGAGATCTGCAAGAAGATCAGGCAGGCGGGCGGCACGCCGGTGATAATCCTGACCGCGAAGGATTCTGAGGTCGACAGGGTCATCGGCCTGGAGCTCGGCGCCGATGACTACGTCACCAAGCCTTTCAGCATGCGTGAGCTGATGGCCCGCGTCCGTGCCATCCTGCGCCGCTCGATGGAGGCGCCCCAGGAGGCGAGCATGCTCGAGGGCGGCGACGTCGCGGTGGACATCGACAGGCACGAGGTCATAGTCAGGGGTTCGGTGGTCGACCTGCCGTTGATCGAGTACCGGCTCCTGGAGGTCTTCCTGAAGAACAAGGGCAAGGTGCTCCCGCGGGAGAGGCTGGTGTCAGCCGCATGGCAGGGCGAGTTCTACGGGCAGCCGAAGACGCTGGACGTCCATATCCGCCGCCTTCGCGAGAAGCTCGAGGAAGACCCGGCCCATCCGAGCCGCATCATCACGGTCCGTGGTGTCGGGTATCGCTTCGAGCCCAAGTTCAGGCCGACCAACGGCGACTGACTGACCGGTCATGCTCCGCCTAGATCACGTCGACTGAATGCTCACTGCGCTCCAGCGCGGGGCAGGCCCTGGGCGGCTCCTCCGGCGGGCCCTCTTCCAGGTACATATCCTCACGCTCGATATGATCGCGCGGCACCGCATCCACCTCTTCCCAGGCGCTTCCCATGTCCTCTGGCAGCAGCCGCCCCAGCGCCGTCTGCGCCTCCTGCGGCATCCCGGCCTTTAACGCGCCGGCGACGACGCGCACGACCTTGTCCGCGTCCTGGATGTTGTCCGCCTCGAGCCCTTTCCGCACAGTCTCGAGGAACTCCTTGACAGTCATGACACCCCCTCTCCGCAAATAAGGGGTCAAACCTCTTTTCTGCGTTATGCAAACGCTTCTCTCAGTAGTTAGGGTTCATGAGTCGGCAACGGACTCCTGCGCGGATCAGCAAGGGCGGAGGGTGGCACGCCCGCAGGGACTCGAACCCCGAACCTCCCGGTCCGTAGCCGGACGCTCTATCCAATTGAGCTACGGGCGCGCGCTTGAAATCGGATTTTCAGTATACCAAAACACGCGACGTGGGTCAGACCGCGCGGAATGTACCGGCGGCGCTTGACCCCACTGGCGCATCGGGGCCGCTTTTCCACAGTTGCTTGCATTGTTTGTACTTGGCGGGAGTTGTGATATAATATTTTTAATGAGATTTTGAAAAGGCCGTTTCGGCCTCTTTTTTATGCCCGAATTCGGATAAAAATCCGGGCTCGCGGCCCGTTGGAGCAGTCCATGGATGAAAATAGCCAGGAAAATACGACTTCCAGCCACAGAGAATTCATGAAGATGGCGCTCGATGAGGCGCGGGCTGCCGGAACCTCGGGAGAGGTGCCGGTCGGCGCGGTCCTGGTCAAGGACGGCGAGGTCATAGCCTCCGACCACAACCGGCGCGCCGAGACGGGCGACCCCAGTGCCCACGCCGAGGTGCTGGTGCTGCGCGCGGCTGGAGAAGGCTCGGGCGACTGGCGCCTCGACGGAACGACCCTCTACATCACCCTCGAGCCATGTGCGATGTGCGCCGGAGCGATCGTGCTGGCGCGCGTGGGGACGGTGGTGTTCGGCGCGTCCGATCCCGTAGCGGGTGCCGGCGGCTCCGCCTACAACATCCTGCAGGACGGCAAGCTGGGCTTCAGGCCGGAAGTGATCAGCGGCATCATGCAGGACGAGTGCAAGAGTGTCCTCAAGAAGTTCTTCGACGGGATCCGCTAGACGCGTGCTACTTGAGCCCCGCGTTCTTCAGCAGCCCATCCTTGTCCACGATCCCTTTGTAGTGATGTCCGCCGTCGAGGAGCGTGGTGATGCAGTCCGCGGGGCAGGTGTTGATGCAGCGCCAGCAGGCGATGCACTCGTTGCCGAAGCGCGGATACGGGTCGAGCTTTATCGCGCCTGAAGGGCAGTTCTTCGCGCAGACGCCGCACTCGGCGCACTCCTTCTCGTCCACTTTCTTCTTGCCCATCTTCATTCGTGCGCTCGGCGCCAGCCGCGAGAACCGCGACGCCCAGAACAGCCCGGTGGGCTTGACCCTGTACTCGGGAAGCTCGACATCGCCGCCCTGCTCCAGAGCCTCCGCGACCTCGAGCATCTTCTCGGTGAAAGCGGCCAGCTCACACACCGATTCGACCGTGGGGGTCTCGGCGTCCTGGTTGTAAGACCAGCGGCGGGTGCCGCCCCATGTATCGGCACAGATCAGGTTGTAGTTGCCCAGCAGCGTCAGCCCCTTGCCCTCCAGCATCCGCGCGAACAGAGGGATGGCCTGGCCGGTCGCCCCCGCGCTGCTGGTGATGATGAAGGCTCGCTTGCCCGGCAACCTCGCCATGGAAGTCACGAAGCGCTCGACGTTTACCGCGGGAGCCCACTCGTACACCGGCGCGGCGAAGCAGTAGAGATCGAAGCCGTCGAGGCTTTCCTTGCCGGCCTTGGCATAGGTCTTCATGGTGACCTCGTGCCCGGCCTTCTCCATGACCAGCCGCGCCACGTCGCAGCCGAACTTGGTGTTGCCGGTCCCCGAGTAGTACAGGATGAGCATATTCAAGGCCTCGCGTCCCTTCTTCAGGCATTCCACCGTGAACAGACTACACGATTTGGCCGTCCGCGGTGCTGTTTCGACGAAGCGCCCAATCGATTAAGATAGTCCACGGAGAGGTGTCCGAGTGGCCGA
>PMJJ01000038.1 GCA_003157385.1 Actinomycetota bacterium
TGGCGAGGGGTGTCCTCTCCGGAGGGTTTTGAGTCCGCGAACACCCGACGGAGAAGACACCCCGAGCGTTCTTAGGGTTGCAGGACCTCGTCGGCGGGCTTTCCCTCCACGGTGACCGAAACGGTCTTCACCGCGGGGTCGTTGGCGGTGATGGTGTTGGACACCTGCCCCAGGATAGCCTGGACGCGCGACGAGCCGCCACCGAAGCTCAGCATCTCCTTGGAGAAGTCGGCGGTCGCCTTCCCGTTGGTTAGCTGGTACGACAGGAGCCTGGTGCCCGCCGGTATCGCCGTGCTGAACCCCTGTGTTTTCTCAGCCTCAGTAGGTCCGGCGAGCATGTCGGCCAGCGCCTGCTGGACCAGGTCCGTGCTGGTCTGGGTTGTCCGGGTCACCTGGCTCACCGTCTCGCCCTTGACCAGGAATACGTTCAGCGTCACCTGGGCCGGCGTCGTCTGGTGCGCTTCGGGGATACTGTTCAGCGGGACCGTGCCCGAGGTGCCGCCCCCCGAGCCGCACCCAGCCAGGACCGTCACAACCAGCAATAGAAGTGCCGCGGCGGCGGGTATTGAGATCCTCTTCAGCATGGCGCCTCCATGGTCGTCGCGAGCAGGTCCGCGTTGTCGGCCGCTCTCTCAAGGACATGATATCAGACGCCCCCGGCGGCTCTCACCGTCGGGCCGCGTGCCGCTTTCAGACGCACGCCGCGTCAGGCCCGGGCAGGCGCGGGGCTCCGTTTCGCATATAATAATTCTATGATGAAGGTTGGAGTGCCTCGCGCACTTTCTTATTACAGATACTTTCCGCTGTGGAAGACTCTCCTCGAGGGGATGGGCACCGAGGTGGTGCTGTCCTCTCCGACCGGTGACAGCCTGCTCGAGAACGGCGTCCGCCACTGCGTCGACGACATCTGCGTTCCGGTGAAGCTCTTCTACGGACACGTGCTCGACCTCGCCGAGAGGTGCGACGTCCTGTTCGTCTCCCGGCTGGTGTCCGTCGAGAAAGCGGAGGTCGCCACCTACACCTGCCCCAAGCTGATCGGGCTGCCGGACATGGTGAAGAGCTCGATAGAAGGCATCCCACGGATGGTCGAGTTCGTGGTGGACCTGCAGGAGCACTCGATCAGGTCCAGCGCGAAGCGTCTCGCCACGGCGCTGGGCGTGCCGCAGCCCCGGGTGCGTAGCTCGCTGGCCGAAGCCGAGCTCGTCCAGGCCGCCTACGATGAAAAGCTGCTGGCCGGCGTCGAGCCCGAGGAGGCCATGCGCCAGGTGCTCGGCAACGGGAACGGCACTGGGAACGGCGGGAAGGACTCTTCCGCGCGGAAGCCCGGCGCCGGGAGAGCTCGAAAGCCGGACATCAAGATCGCGCTGGTCGGGCACGAGTACCTCATCCACGACCACTACATCAGCCACAACCTGCCCGCGAAGCTCAAGCGGTTCGGCGCCGACGTGACCTACATGACCCAGGTCCCCATCGAGGTCATCGAGAGCGAGCTCGCCCGGTACCCGGGGATATCCTGGAGCTACGAGAAAGAGCTGCTGGGCGCGGCGTCCCATTTCCTGGGCCGGTCGGATATCGACGGCGTGATCATTGTGATGGGCTTCGCTTGCGGGCCCGACTCCATCATCAGCGAGATAATCACCCGCGAGGTCGTGACGGAGGCCAGCCCGCCACTCACCACGCTGGTCCTCGACGAACACACCGGCGAGGCAGGGGTCGATACGCGCGTCGAGGCTTTCGTCGACCTGATCAGGCGGTCGCGCAACAGATCATGAAGGTCTCATTCCCCCACATGGGCAACGCCTACATACCTCTTTCGTCCCTTCTGTCCAACCTGGGCGCCGAGGTGATCGTGCCGCCGCGCCCCACCCGCAAGACCATCGACATGGGGGCGCTGCACGCGCCGGAGTTCGTGTGCCTCCCGTTCAAGGTCAACCTCGGCGACAACCTGCGCGCGCTGCAGATGGGCTCGGACACACTGGCGATGGTCAGCGGGATGTGGGCCTGCCGGTTCGGTTACTACGGCCGAGTGCAGCACCAGATACTGCGCGACGTCGGCTTCGAGTTCGACAGCATCCTGCTGGGGCGCGAGGGCCTGGGGACTGTCTACAACAAGTTCCGCGACACCGTCGAGGGCAGCCTGCTGCGCGGCTGGGCGCACGCCGTCCGCTCGTTCAAGCACAAGGCCGAGGCGATGGACGCGCTGGAGATGGCCGCCCGCAAGGTCAGGCCCTTCGAGCGCGAGCGCGGGAGCGCGTCTTCGGTGCTGGCCGACGGGCTCGCCGGCGTGCACCAGGCGCAGACTATCAAGGCCACCGACGCGGCGCTGCGCGAAGCACTCGGGGTCATGGACTCGATAGAGACCGAGCCGCCGGCGCGGGAGCCTCTGGACATCGCCGTGGTCGGAGAGATCTACGCGGTCCTGGAGCCGGCCCTCAACTTCGACATCGAGCGCAAGCTGGGCGAGATGGGAATCATCGTCCATCCGGTGATGAGCGTCTACAAGTGGCTGTTCCGCCCGCTGAAGATCGACCCGTCTATCCTCGTCGACGAGCGCCTGGCGCGCCGCATCGCCAAGCCCTACATCGCCTACGTGCTCGGCGGCGAGGAGCACCAGACGATAACCGGCACGATACGGGCCGCGCGCCACGGCTATGACGGTGTCATCCACCTTTACCCGTTCACCTGCATGCCCGAGAACATCTGCAGGACGATCCTTCCCCGGGTCGAGTCCGAGTTCGACATCCCGGTGCTGAACCTCTGCCTGGACGAGCACGCCTCTCCGGCGGGGATGGCCACGCGCCTGGAGGCGTTCGTCGACCTGCTCCGCGAGCGCCGTCGTCGTTAGCAGGGGAAAAGCGTACCCGGCACTCGTCTTCCCTTTTTTACCCACGATGTCCCCACGGTTGAAAAAACGGGACGACAAGTACCTGTCCCCATTTGTCCCCTTTCCAGATTGACCGCATGGTGTAGAATATCAACCCGGCGGAGCAAACAGGAGGTTCGAAATATGAAACCAGCGCTGGTGACCGGCGCCTGTGGATTCTCGGGCGGCCACATGGTGAAGATACTCGCCGACGAGGGGGTGCCCGTGCGCGGCACCGACCTCGCGCGCGCGTTCGAGAGCCCCAAGGTCAAGATGGTCCAGGAGAACATCGGTGTGGACTGGAACGCGCCCGGGGTCGAGTTCGTCCCCTCGGACCTGTCCGACAAGCAGTCTCTCAAGGAGGCCCTCAAAGGGGTCGGGACCGTGTATCACACCGCGAGTCTGTACGACTATTCCGCGCCGATGTCCGCGCTGGAGAAGGTCAACATCGAGGGCACCATCAACCTCTGCGAGGCAATGGTGGAGGAGGGTGTGGACAGGCTCATCCACTGGTCCACCGCCGGCGTCTACGGCCACCCCTACATGCCGCGGGCATCGATCAACCCGCTGCGCATGATGTACGAGCAGGCCTGGGGCATAGGCGTCCGCCCCTGGCTTCCCGACAAGGATTACAAGCGGCCGCTGGCGCACCCCACCAACCAGCCTTTCACCGAGGAGGGCTCGACGCCGCTGAACACGCCGGCCGACCAGCCGCGGGGCTCGTTCCTGGTCAACGACTACTCGATCACCAAGTGGAAGCAGGAGCAGATCGTCCAGCGCTTCGGCCGCGAGCAGGGGCTGAAGTGGACCATCATGCGGCCGGCTCCGCTCTACGGGCCCGGCAGCGACTACGGCATCGGCGGTATCGTCATCGCGATGTCCGAGGGGCTCACCTCGATGCTGCCCCTCGACCTGCGCAACTACCTGATGGTCAACTGCCACGTCCGTGACATCGGGCGCGCCGGCTACTTCCTGGCGCAGCGCGATGACACCGTGTTCGAGGACTACAACGTGTCCGACCCCACCTTGATAAACCAGCTCGAGTTCCTCAAGATCGGGGCGCTGCTGGTGGGGCGCAAGGTGCACCTCATCCCCTTCCTGCGGATGCCCTGGCTGATGCCTCTCGGCATCTGGTCGGCCCGCATCGTTCGCTGGATGGAGAACCGCTTCACCAACTATCAGCGCATACGCATCTGGGAGGAATCGAGCGCGCGGTACCTGTCGTCCAGCTACTGGATCTCCAGCGGCAAGCTCAAGGGCCTCGGTTTCGAGTGGGAGTACGAGGACTTCAAGCTGGGGCTGCGCGACATGGTCGAGTGGTTTGTGAAGGTGGGCTGGATAAAGTAGTCCGCGCCGGCGGGTTCTTCGCTCTACTTCCAGCCTGACGGGGACGGAGGCAGTGGGGGGTCCTGCGGATCCATTGGAGGCACTGCTGGCAGCGGGGCCTGCTCGGGCGGCGCGGCCGCCGCTCTCTCGTCGGCTCCCAGCAACCTCTCCATCGTCGAAGGCTGGTCCGTCCTTCCAGGCGCGTAGTCGTCGACGGGCAGGCCGGCGATCGGCTGCTCCTGGGGCGGCGGCGCCTGCCCGGGGACCTCGGCGGGCTCAGCCGCGACGGGCGGCGGGGGCGGTACTGGAAAATCGTGTCCGTTCAACGACCCGCCCTGGGGCCACATGTTGGCGAGGCCCGGCGGGACGGGCGTCTCCGAAGGCAGCGTGTGCCCCGGCAGTGAAGCCTCGGCTTTCGGCTCCTGTGGCGGCTGATCCACCGCCGGCGGTGTTGGCTGTGGCTGGCGGGTCACAGGCTGCTGCGCCGGCACGTCCGGCGGATACACATGCGGCTCGAACGGCCTCTGTGCAGGGGCGGCCACCTCGCGTCCCTGCCCCGCGAACTCCGGCTGAACCGGTTGAGGCGGCTGCTGGAACGGCAGCGACTGTGGCGTGACCGCCGGCGAGCGCCTCTCCTGTGGCCCGGTCAGCCCCAGGACGGCGGCTTCTTCGTCGGCAGCGACCGGCTCGGCGGCCATGGGCCCGCCCTTGAGCCTTCGCAGCGATTTCTCGGCGCTGCTGTGCACCATCACGCTGGGGTCCTTCGCGGCCTTCTCCAGCACCGGTATCGCTGCCGGGTCGCCGATCGTGCCCAGCGCTATCGCGGCGGCAGCCCGGATCTCGTCGGGCCTTCCCTTCTTGAAAAAGCCTCCCTTGCCCATGAGCTCCGCCAGCTGCGGCAAGTAGCTGCTGTCGCGCAGGTCTCCGACGGCCAGGCAGGCGGCTTCCATGACGGCATGGTCTTCTTCCTTGCCGCGCATCCCCTGTCCGTTGATTATCTCCAGCAGGAACGGCGCTACGCTCGCGTCCCCGAACAGGCCTATCACCCTCACCGCGGTCCGGCGCACAGCCGGGCTGGCGTCGTTGGCGCCGTTCATGACCACACCGAGCGAGTCCCTGGACCCGATGCGCGCGAGTGTCCTTATGGCCTCTCTGCGGATGCGCTCGTCGGGGTTCGAGGCCAGCGCGGACACCTGCGGGAGCGCCTCGGCCAGGCGAAGGTCCGCGACCACGTTCAACATGTTCCGGTATATGTACCAGGGGTTCTCTTTCTCGAGCTCGCGGACTATCGCGGCGACGCCCGGCGCGCCGGCCGACTGCAGCGCCTCCAGCGCCCGGTCGCGGAACTCGATGCGTCCTCTGTCTTTGACCATGTCCACCAGCGGGGTCAGAGCGTCCGGCCCCAGGCTGGCAAGGGCCTTGATGGTCTTGAGCCTCTTGTCGGGGTCCGGCTCGAGGAGCAGCGCCTCGGGGTCTATCATCCCCTCTGGTCCCATCAGTTCCGTAGTGGCCTCCACGGCGACTTTCTTCAGCTCTTCTCCCTTGCCGGACTCGGCCGAGCTCGCCGACATCAGCAGCTCGAGGATCGAGCCCGCCTGGTCGGCGCTTCCCGCCTTCATGTACAGCTGCGCCGTCTTCGAGGCGGTCTGTACCATGTTGCGGAAGCTCTCGTAATCGTCCTCGCGTCCCATCGCACTGACCAGCTCGTTATAGAGGACGTCGGCGGCCAGCGCTCCGTGCTCTTCGTCGAGGCCGTCCAGCGTCTCGTCGGCGAGGCGCGAGGCGAACCTTCGCACGGTCGGAGAGTCGCTCTTGAAGTTCTCGGCCAGCTTCAGCAGCATGCCCGCGGCCAGGTCGGACTCCTCCATCGCGTAGAGCTGCCGGATCTGCTTGGGCACTGTATTGTCGACGTCGTCGTCGAGCTGGATGTCCTCCTCCCCGAGCCTGCCTCCCAGCATCTGGTAGGCGGAGAGCACCCGTGTCCCGGTGTGGGGGTCGCGCTCCTCGGCGATGCCGGCCGCGTCCAGCTTCTTGTCGATGGCGGCCCCGATCTCGCTTCCACGGTCGCCGCGCACCTCGGTCAGCAGCTGGTTGAGGTCGTTCAGGCGCTCCCTGGTCCAGGTGGGCTGGAGTTCGCCGACCTCCTCCTTCATCTCCACGTACTCGTCGATCAGAGAGTCGATCATATCGAGGAGCTGGTTGTCGGAGAGCATCGTGAGGACGTTCTCACGGATGTGCTTGATGTTTAGGGTCTCCGGCGCGTGGCCGGTCAGCACGCTGGTCATCTCGCGGGGGCTCATCTCGGCCACCACGCTGGTTACCTGCGAGGCCATCGAGTCGCGCA
Source organism: Actinomycetota bacterium (assembly GCA_003157385.1). Lineage (GTDB taxonomy): Bacteria > Actinomycetota > Geothermincolia > Fen-727 > Anoxymicrobiaceae > FEN-680. Next base: position 6,534 of record PMJJ01000038.1, read on the forward strand.
GGCTCTCGTCCTCGACCTGGTCGACCATCTCCGCCAGCGAGGTCAGCGCCTCCTCGGCCTTCTGGCTCTTCATGAGGACGCCGCCCTCACTGCCCTCCTCGCTCAGGAAGGTGGAGAGCAGCCCGCCGACCTTACCCGGGTCCGAGAGCACCTCCAGCAGCTCCCTGTCTTCGACGCTGCCCAGGTCGATCTTGCCCATGAGGTAGCGCATCAACAGCTCGTCCTTGAGCGCGTCCAGTGGCGCGGAGGGCCCCGACATCGTGCCGATGATCTCGCCGGTGTCGCTGGTCGCGACCGCCACGTACACGCGCTGGTTGACGCTGACGTGCTCGACTCCCCGTTCGACGAGCTCGTCGGTCAGCTTGCTGCGGTCTGCCATGTCGGTGACGGAGGCCATCACCGAGAAGACGTTCTGGAGCTCGTCGCCCGTGACGCCTCTGTTGAACTCGATGTTGGACAGGCCGCGTTCGTTCATCCAGGCGATGAACGACCGCACCGGGGCTTTCTGCTGGTCGATGTCATCGAGACGGGTGTCGTTGATGAGGAGGTTGTTCTCGACCGTGGCGATGCCGATCCTCTCGGAGGATTTGAAGATCTGGTCCAGCGCTTCCTTGGCCTTCTCGAAGGTCTCGACGACCATCGAGCTGCTGAGAGGATACAGGCGCATGTTGACGGTCGCCGCGTGAGCGTTCACTACGAACGCAAGCGCGGCTCTCGCTTCCTCCGGGGGCAGTGACGCCCGGACTCCCGGTTGCCTGTCCTCTTCGTCGCTCAAGGTCACTCCATCGTGGCTTTTGTTCGCCTCGAGGGCGTTCGATAGGTGCACGCCACCCCTGTTGGAGAGGTGGTTGCGGACTTACATTATATCGTAATTATGCGCAGACTCTAGACCTGTATGCCATCTCCGGAAGCGATTGTCCAGAGGCTTTTCAGCTTACCAAGCGGCCGGCCTTCGGGCCCATCGTGGCAGCCTCAAGGTCGGGGATCTTTGACCAGGTAGAGCAGGCGCATCAGCCTTGCCGTCCCGGTCACCAGGAGAAGGCGTGCCTCCTTCATTGCCTGGCTCAGGCTCATGGGGCCCGGCAGGACGCAGAACGCCGGGTAGTGGTGGTCATAGCCGGCCACCGCGCCAGTCAGGACGACGGCCGGCACCCCGGCCTTCTCCGCTATCTCGCCCACCCCCACCGGCGTCTTGCCCCTCTCGGTCTGGCTGTCGTAGGAGCCTTCGCCGGTCAGCACCAGGTCCGCTCCCGCGACCTTGTCGCGCAGGCCGGTGATGTCCGCGATGAGACGCGCGCCGCTCACTATGGACGCGCCGCAGAACGCGGCCAGCCCCGCCCCCAGGCCCCCGGCCGCTCCGGCGCCGGGCAGGTCCAGCACGTCCAGGCCCCGGTCCGATACCAGTCTGCCCAGGTTTTCCAGGCCGCGCTCGAGCTCCTCGACCTGCTGGGGGGTGGCGCCCTTTTGCGGGCCGAAGATCCGGGCCGCGCCGTCGTTCCCGGCCAGCGGGTTGTCCACGTCCGTCGCGGCGATAAAGTGCGCCGGGGCCAGCCTGGAGTCGCGCCCGGAGGCGTCGATCGAACGGACGCGACAGAGCGAGGCGCCGGTCGGTGGCAGCTCGAGGCCATCAACGTCGAGGAACTTGAAGCCGAGGGCGTTGGCCATGCCCATGCCGCCGTCCACGGTGGCGCTGCCGCCCATGCCTACTATTATCTGGCGGCACCCCGCGTCGAGCGCCTCTCGTATCAGCTGGCCGGTGCCGTACGTCGTGGTCTCGAACGGATCCCGCTTCCTCGGCGGCACCAGGTTGAAGCCCGAAGCCTGCGCCATCTCGATGACCGCGGTCGGCTCGCCCTGCCGCAGCAACGCGTGGTGCTCGTCTTCCGGGTTCGCCGCCAGGGGAGTGTCCGCGGGAAGGTAGGCCCACGCCGCTCGGACGTCCCGTCCCGGCAAAGGCCCGGCGACCAGGGCGTGCCTCTCCTCGGCCTTCTCGACAGACTCGATGACGGCCTGGACGGTCCCCTCGCCTCCATCGGCCATGGGCGAGAGCACCACCTCGGCGTCCGGGTCGACCAGCGCGACTCCCTCGGCCATCGCGCGCGCGGCCTCGGCGGCGCTGAGGCTGCCCTTGAAGCTGTCCGGTGCGATAACGATGCGCATGTGTATATAGTATCCGATTCGTGTCGCGACCCCACCGACGGGCGCCGGAGGTCAGGGGCTTCGATCAGGGCGCCAGGTGCTGCTCCGCCAGGTCGACCGCGTCCCGCGGGCTCGAGGCCTTGAGCATGCCGCCCGGCCCGGCCCGGCTGTCGTCGAGCTCCCAGGTCTGAAGCCCGATGACCGGCTTGCCCAGCTTGAGGGCGAACCCGATCTCGGAAAGAGTCCCGTAGCCGCCACCGACGGCGATGACCGCGTCGCCTGAGCTTGCGACCAGCGCGTTGCGCGCCTGCCCCATGCAGGTGGGTATCGAGACCGTGAGCCATCTACCCGCGCGCCTGCGGTCCTCGTCGGGAAGGATGCCGATGACCATGCCGCCCGCACGGTGCGCGCCGCGAGCGGCCGCGTCCATCACACCGCCCAGCCCTCCGCACACCAGCACGTGCCCCCGCTTCGCGATGAGCGAGCCGACCTCGAATGCCGCCTCCTCCAGCTCGGAGGCGCACTCGCCCGCACCTATCACCGATATGTACATGCGCACCTCCGTCTCGGCGGCCGCGCTTCCAACAGGATTATAAGCCAGGCCGTCTTCTATGTGACCGCGCCGGCGAAGAGCGCTTCACCCGCGAGTGTTAAGCGGCATGTCCAGTTTGACATCCTCGCGCGCGCAGGGAGAGAATCACTTTGGAACCGGGGGGTCAGCGGTTGATCGAGGAGATGGTGACTGTTGGTGGGGCGGTTCGCAAAAGCCTGTAAAAGGGCCTGCGAGAGCCGCTGCACCCCCCGTCCTTATCACCACCAGTGACGCGCGACGCTTTTGCGCGCCCTACCGCGGCCAGGACCCGGCCGCGCACACATCGAAGGAGTGATCTCCATGGCGGACACCGTTCTTGTGACAGGGGCCTGCGGGTTCATCGCGCCTTACATAGTCGCCGAGCTCGCGCGCAAAGGCTACAGCGTGCGCGCCACCGATCTGCCGGACGCGAACTTCCGCGACGTCGAGGGCCTGCCCTGCGAAATCGCCACGGCCGACCTGCTCCGCAGGAGGGAGGCCGACGCGGTCATGAAGGGCGTGGACATGGTGGTCCACACCGCCGCCAGGATGAACTACTTCCTCGACCGCGCGTCCTACGAGCTCGCCAACTACCAGGTGACGGTCAACACCTGCGAGGCCGCCCTCGCGGCCGGCGTGAAGCGCTTCGTGCACTTCTCCACCTGCGACACCTACGGCCCGCCCTCCTACTCGCCGGTCGACGAGAAGCACCCCCAGCGCCCCTTGAACCTCTACGCCATCACCAAGCTGTACGGCGAGCAGGCCGCGCTGCGCTTCCACCAGGACAAGGGCCTGCCCGTGTCCGTCATCAGGCCCACCGCAGTGTACGGGCCGAGGTGCGTCTACATCATGGGGCTCTTCCTGGCGCTGCCGGTGATGATACGCGAGCTGGGCGTCAAGTTCGTCCCGCTGCCGAAGGAGGGGTTCAAGGGCAACATGGTGCACGTCGAGGACATCGCAGGGGCGACCGTCTTCGTGATGGAGCAGGAGGCTGCGATCGGCGAAGCTTACAACGTCTCCGACGACACCACCATGCCTGCGGGTGAGCTCATCGAGACCGTCCTCGACTCGATCGGGGTTGCCTCCAGGCGCGTGCTCCCGTTCCCCGACCTGCTGGTCTCTCTCGCCTCCAGGATCGGGAGCCATCTGCCGGGGGTTTTCTTCACCATGTTCAGTGACTACCTGCAGCGCGGTTGGGACCGCGTGGTCATCGAGCACGGCCTGGTGCCGATGCTCAAGCCTCGCTTCGACCCCGGCTTCACCGCGTTCGGGCGAGGCGACTACGACTTCGAGAACGCCAAGCTGAAGGCGCTCGGCTACCAGCTCAAGCACCCGGACTTCAAGGCCGGCTGGAACGAGTCGGTGAGATGGTTCGAGGAGCAACGCTGGATACCGCCGATCGGGCAGGCTTCAGCCTGACCGCACTCGCCGCCAGGCGAACAAACATTACGCCGGTGGTGCGTCGCGAAGCTATTCACCTCCGACGAGTGACCGCCGGGTGATGATCCAGTAGCACCACCAGTCCTCGTTTTTCATCCATTATCATGATGAAATGCTCGCGCGTCCGTCCGTTAATGAATGTAGGAACAGAGGCTGGGTGGACGAGGACCGGATCTAGCGGGTAACGCCGGGTCCGGTTCTTTGTGTGTTCACCTTGTACTTCCACAGCGCCCCGATCGCTCGCAGCGCCCTCTCCGGCGACGTGTAGGCCGGCACCCCCACGGACTCGATTGCCTTCTTCCACTGGATGTGCATCGCTGCTTCTCCCGCCATCAACGCGGCGACCATGGGCTTTTCCGGATGCGCCTGCCGCAACTCGCCGAACAGTGCGGCCACGTCGAGGCTCGATTCCGGGATCAGCGTGAAGATCAGCAGCAACGAATCTATCGAGGGGTCATCCGCTATCGCGGCGGCGGCCGCGCGGTATGTCGCCTCGGCCCCGGCCGACTCTATCCCGGCCCAGATGTCCGCCGGGTTCGCGGCGGGCGCCCACTCCGGTAAGGCCCGTCGCATCGCCGCGACGGTCGAGTCCTGCAACAGCGGCATGACCAGCCCATGCGCATCCGAGGCGTCGGCGGACAGGACGCAGCCGACCCCGGTTATCGACACCACACCGACGCGGTTGCCCGCCGGCGCGGGAAGCCACTCGAAAGCCTTGGCGCAGTCGAACATCTCCTCGAAGTCGGCCACCCGTATCGCGCCGGCCTGATCGATGATGCCCGCGTACACCGACTCGCTCCCGGCAAGAGCGCCGGTGTGGCTCTCGATGGCACGCCGCCCTGTCTCGGTGCGCCCGCTCTTCATTATCAGCACAGGCTTCGCCGAAGCCGCGCGCCTCAGCGCCCGGGCGAACCGCGCACCGTCGCGCACGCCTTCGGTGTAGGCCCCGATGACCCTGGTGCCCCTGTCGTCGGCCAGGTGCTCGAGCAGGTCGTTCTCGTCTATGTCCGCCTTGTTGCCCAGGCAGGCGATCTTGCTTATGCCGAAGTGCTCGGAAGTGTTGATCCACCTGGCGATGCCGCTGGCGAACATCCCGGTCTGGCCGAAGATCGTGACCCCGCCCTCCTTGAGTCGCTCCAGCGTGACGATCGAGGTCGCGAGGCCTGAGGCCGTGTTCACTGTGCCGATGCTGTTTGGTCCCATGACCCGTATGCCGGCGCCCGACGCAATCGACATCACGTCCGCCTCCAGCAGGCGGCCCTCGTCGCCGGCGTCGGAGAAGCCGGCCGCGGGGACTATCACGCTCCTGACCCCGGCGGCGGCGCACTCTTTCATCAGGTCCGAGGTCTGCAGGCGAGGCAGCACCGCCACCACCAAGTCGGGCACCCGCGGCAGCTCAGCAAGCGACGCGTACGCCGTCAGGCCAAGTATCTCCCCGGCCGATGGATTCACCGGATAGATGGGCCCCTCGAAGCCGAACTCGATCATGTTGGCCACGATGGTGTTGCCGCCCTTCCCCGGGGTGCGCGACGCCCCCACGACCGCGACTGACGAAGGCTCGAAGAAGTCTTTCATGGGATCGCTGATATCCACCGGTTCCCTTCCTCCAGTTTCTCTTTGCGGCAGTCTATATACTACATGGCGCGATGCCAAATCAGTTTTGCACCAGCCAGGCATTTACTATCCGGCTCCACAAACGTTGTATCTCTGCGGAGGGAGCACGTGAGAGCAAAGAGGGAAGATCTCTTTTCGAGCATACTGTCGCGCGGCGCGCGGGCCGACGAGTCCTCCGGGGCGCGCATCGATTACTCGTCGGCGCTCAAGGGCCTGGTGCGGTCGATACTCATGATCTACCTCATCGGCCTCGCCATCGTCGTGCTGGTGGACATCGTCTACGTGAAGACGGGCAACAAGAGCCTCACCCTCTTCCTGACCGACCTGCTCCTCTACAACGCGGCGGCAGTCGTGCTGGGAATGGTCGTCTACCAGGTCACCAGGCGCGGCTGGAGCAAGGCCTACGCCAGCGAGAGCGCCCTGCTCTCCATCACCGAAGTCTCCGCCGACGCCGTCTACCTCGTCGGGGCCGACTCGATCATCAAGGCCTGGAGCAAGGGCGCAGAGCGCATCTTCGGCTTCACCGAGAAGGAGGCTCTGGGGGAGAGTGTGGCCATAGTCCTTCCCGACGATTTCCTCGAGAGGGATTCCTCCATCCTCGAGCCGCTGCTTGCCGAGGGCATAGTCACGGGACACCGCACGCTCTCGAAGAGGAAGGACGGCGAGGTCTTCCCCGCCGAAGCATCGCTCTCGCTGCTGGAGGCTCCCGACGGCGAGCCGGGAGGAATGCTCATCGTTCTGCGCGACATCACCAAGCAGGTCGAGCTCGAAGTTGCCCTGAACGAGGCGCGCCAGGACCTCGAGGTCAGGGTCGAGGAGCGCACCGCCGAGCTGCAGCAGGCCAACGCGCTCCTGGAGCAGGAGGTCAGCGAGCGGCGCCGCGCTGAGATCGCGCTCTCCGAGAGCGAGGAGCACTTCCGCTCGCTCATCGAGAACGCCATCGACCTCATCGTGGTCGTCGACCACCTCGGGAAGTTCGAGTACATCAGTCCCTCGGTCACCCCCGTCTTCGGCTACGCGCCGGAGGAGCTCACCGGCGTAAGCGCGCTGGACATCGCCCACCCCGACGACCTGCCCGAGATCAGCGGCGCGCTGGCCAGGGCGGTGAGCGGAAGCGGCGTCACCCAGACCGCCGAGTTCCGCTTCCGCCGCAAGGACGGCGAGTACCGGATGCTCGAGGGCATCGGCACCAGCTTCCTTGACGAGCTCGGGAACTTGAGGGTGATAATCAACGCGCGCGACATCACCGAGCGCAAACGGTCGGAGGAACGGATATCCGCCTTGAACCGCGAGCTGGAGGCCAGGGTATCGGAGCTGGGCGACCTCAACAGGGAACTTGAGGCCTTCAGCTATTCCGTCTCCCACGACCTGCGCGCGCCGGTGCGGGCCATCAAGGGATTTTCGAGCATGATCGCCGACAATCACGCCGCGGAGCTGACGCCCGCCAGCGCCAGGCTGCTCGAGGTCGTGATCCGCAACGCCGACCAGATGGACGAGTTGATCGACGGGCTTCTGTCGTTCTCCAGGCTGGGGCGGTTGGAGATGAGATCGGTCGAAGTGGACATGCGCGCGCTCGCTCAGACCGTGTTCGACGAGCTCCAGGAGGGCTCGGGCGGCGGCGCGACGCTGCTGCTGGGCGACCTTCCGCCCGCTACAGGCGACCCCGTGCTGCTGCGACAGGTCTTCGCGAACCTCATCGGCAACGCCATCAAGTTCAGCTCGCGCGCGTCGGAGCCCTTGATCGAGATCGCATCCTCCACTGATACCGCCATGAACGAGTATCAGGTGAAGGACAACGGCGTGGGCTTCAACATGGACTACGCCGACCGCCTCTTCGGCGTCTTCCAGCGGCTGCACAGCTCGGACGACTTCGAGGGGACCGGCATCGGCCTGGCGAACGTGCAGCGGATAGTCCACAGGCACGGCGGCACAGCGCGCGCCGAGGGCTCGCCGGGGGAAGGCGCGACCTTCTACTTCACCCTTCCCTCCGCGAGCTGACCCGCGCGGGGCCGGAGCCCGCCCGTCGTATGCGACACTCGAGGGGGCAGTTCGATCCGCGGGCGGACCGGCGGCGGCCCGTCAGGACGGAGTCGAGGATAGCCCTAATGGACGATGGCGCCGTCGCCCGATACAACTTGTATAATCCGTTTGGGCCCATCGGGGTCCGCTCATGCCGGGCAGGAAGCAGGTTGAGATGAATAGAGAAGTCCGCATACTGATGGTCGAAGACAACCCCGATGACTTCGAGCTCATCAAGCACGCGCTGACCAAGGGCGGCATCAGCTTCCAGCCGTTGCGCGTGGACACGAAGGAAGACTTCAACGGGGAGCTCGAGCATTTCCGCCCCGACCTCATACTCTCCGACTACCAGCTCCCGGATTTCGACGGCATCTCGGCTCTGGCCGTCGCGGTCATCGAGGCGCCCGACGTCCCCTTCATCTTCGTGTCCGGAGCGATCGGTGAGGAGCTCGCGATCGAGACGCTCAAGGGCGGCGCGACCGACTACGTCTTCAAGGGCCACCTGAACCAGCTCGCGCCCGCGGTGACCCGCGCGCTGGAGGAAGCGCGCGAGAAGCGCGCGCGCCGAAGGGCGGAGGACGGGCAGCGGCAGACCCTGGTCAAGCTGCAGCGGATGCTGGACCAGACGGTGGAGGCGCTCGCCTCGATCACCGAGATACGCGACCCGTACACCGCCGGCCACCAGCAGCGTGTCGCGCAGATATCATCGGCCATCGGCGCGGAGTTCGGGCTGCCCCGCGACATGGTCGAGGGGATCCGGGTGGCCGGCACCCTGCACGACATCGGTAAGATCGCGGTCCCAGCCGAGATACTGACCAAGCCCTCCAAGCTGCTCGAGATGGAGTTCGGCCTGGTCAAGACACACCCGCAGGTGGGCCACCAGATCCTCAAGGGCATCGACTTTCCCTGGCCGGTCGCCGAGGCCGTGCTGCAGCACCACGAGAGGCTGGACGGCTCCGGTTACCCTAGGGGGCTGTCCGCCGGGGAGATAATCCCCGAGGCGCGGATACTCGCCGTCTCCGACGTCGTCGAGGCTATGGCGTCGCACCGCCCGTACAGGCCCGCGTTCGGCATCGAGATGGCGCTCGACGAGATCCTGCGTGGAAGGGGCACACTCTTCGACCCCGAGGTGTGCGACGCGTGCATCAGGCTGTTCGAGGAGCAGGGCTTCGACCCGTTCAAACAGGAGTAGCCCGGCGCGCACACGGCTCACCCGCTTCACGTGGTCTCCCGTTCACAAATCCGGACCCGACATCCATAATTAGAGGCACACAGCCAGCAAGGTTCTGCCATGGACAACAAACTGCGCATCCTGATGCTCGACGATAACGCCAGCGACACGGCGTCGATCGAGCGCGAGCTCAGAAAAGCTGGCATAAGCTTCGAGTCCCGGCAGGTCTCCAGCAGGCCGGAGTTCGCCGAGAGCCTCGAGACGTTCAGGCCCGGGTTGATACTCTCCGATTACTGGCTGCCGTCCTTCGACGGCGTGTCCGCCCTCGCCCTGGCGCAGGAGAAGCTCCCTGACGTTCCCTTCATCTTCGTATCGAGCGCTCTGGGCGAGGAGCTCGCCATCGACGCGATGAAGAACGGCGCCACGGACTATGTGCTCAAGGTCGGGCTCTCCAGGCTGGTGCCCGCCGTCCGTCGGGCGCTCCGCGAGGCCGAGGAGAGGGCGGTGCGCAAGCGGGCCGAGGAGAAGCTGCGCGAGAGCGAGGAGCGGCTGAAGTCGATCCTCGGCGCGGTCGCCACCGGGGTCGTCATCATCGACCCGGCCACCCACAAGATCGTCGACGCCAACCCCGCGGCGGTGGATATGATCGGCTTCCCCCGCGAGGGACTGCTCGGCCAGACCTGCCACAAGTTCATCTGCGACACGCCCAGAGGGCAATGCCCGGTGACCGACAAGGGTGAAGACCTCGACCGCAGGGAGACCGTCCTGCTCACGGCGGGCAAGCTGCCGCTCCCGGTCCTCAAGACCGTCACGCACGTGGTGCTCGACGGCCGGGAGCACCTGCTGGAGAGCTTCGTCGACCTCAGCGCCTCCAAGGAGATGGAGCGCGCGCTGCGAGAGTCCGAGGGTGCCTCGCGGACGCTGCTCAACGTGCCCATCGGAGTGGTCGCCATGATGGACTCGAAGGGGCAGATACTGGCAATCAACGAGACCGGCGCCATGCGGCTGGGCGAGCCGGCCGCCGATCTGATCGGAGAGATCGCCTTCGAGCACATGTCGCCCGAGGTCTCGGCCTCCAGGCGCAAGGAGCTCGAGAAGGTGGTCAAGACCGGCAAGCCGGCGCGCTTCGAGGACATGACCAACGGTGCCTACTACGACAACAGCTTCTTCCCGCTCTTCGACGAGAAAGGGAAAGTCTCGCGGGTGGTCGTGTTCGCGCAGGACATCACCGAGCGCAAGCTGGTCGAGGTCGCCCAGAAGAAGGACCGCGACTTCATCTCCAAGGTGCTGGACACCGCCGGCGCGCTGGTGGTGGTGCAGGAGAGGCAGTCGCGCATCGTGCTCTTCAACAAGACGGCCGAGACTGTCACCGGCTATTCGTTCGCCGAGGTCAGGGGCAAGCGCCCCTGGGACTTCATGCTCAGGCCCGCGGCGTCAAAGCTCGCGCGCTCGATCGCCAGGAGGCTCGCGGCCGGCGAGGACGTCGAGCCCTACGAGACGGTCTGGCGCACGCGTGAAGGCCAGGACCGCAACATGGCGGTCCACCACGCGCTCCTGCTGGGGTCGGGCGGCGAGGTCGAGTACAGCATCACCACCGCGACCGACATCACCGAGTCCAGGATGGCCGAGGAAGCGCTCAAGGAGTCCGAGGAGAGGTACCGCTCGGTGTTCGAGTCCACCGGCACCGCGATGTGCATCGTCGACGGAGCCGCCGCCATAACTTTCGCCAACGACGAGTTCGAGCACATATCCGGCATGACGCGCGCGGAGGCCGTCGGCCGCAAGTTCACGGCTTTCCTCGACGAGGCGCAGGCCTCGGAGTTCAAAGGTCACTGCGCGGAGCTGGGGCGATCGGGCTCGCGCGCGGGCACTTCGCCCGTGCACTTCGAGTGCACGTTTTATCCCCGCAGCGGAGACGCGCTGAAGATGCTCGCCAACATGGGCCGGCTGCAGGGCTCCGCCGGGACCAGCGCGGTCTCGCTCATAGACGTGACCCGCGAGAAGGCTTACGAGGAGGACCTGCGGGAGAGGGCGGAGAGGCTGCGCGATTTCCTGGTAGTGGCGTCGCACGAGCTGAGGCATCCGATCGCGGTGGTCAAGGGATACGCGAACACGCTCACCGAGTACATGGACAGGCTGCCACCGGAGCTGGTCAGAGAGATACTGGCGGACATCGACCTCTCGACCGAGCGCCTGACGCGCTACGTCGAGCAGCTGCTGGACGTCTCGCGCGTCGAGCAGGGCCGGCTCTTCATCAACAGGGAGAGGGTCGAGCCCGAGGTCCTCTTGAAGATGACGCTCGACGACACCTGGGCAATGGGCTTCGCCAACCAGTTCCTGACCTCCGTGGCCGCCGGGACGGGCCCGGTGTCGGTGGACTCGGAGAAGTTCGTGCAGCTCATGCACATACTTGTCGACAACGCGATCAAGTTCTCCCCCGAGGGCTCTCCCGTGGAGGTCGAGATCGAGCGCGACGATGCCGGCGTGCTGGTCTCGGTGAAAGACCGCGGCAAGGGAATACCCATTGATGCGCGCCGCAAGATCTTCGACCGCTTCTACCAGGTCGAGGACGCGCTGCACCACTCCAAGCCGGGGATGGGGCTGGGTCTGTATATCGCGAGCCAGATCGCCGAGGCGCACGGGGGCCGCGTCTGGGTTGAGCCCCGCGACGGTGGCGGCTCCGTTTTCAAGTTCACGATCAGTTGATCTGCGAAAAGCAGTACACTATCCCCGCGGGGCACGGCGCGCGCGGATGAAGCGCCGACCGGTTCCGCGGAGTCGCGATTGCAGGGGGCGGGTATGACGGACCGACCGCGATCGATGAAAGCCCTGATCGTCGAGGACATGCCCGAGATGGCCGCGCAGCTTAAGAGGATCCTGGAGAAGCGGTTTCCGTTCGAGGTCGATATAGCGCCCGACTGCGCCACCGCCAGGAGCAAGCTCGAGACATGCGACTTCCAGGTGGTGACCCTCGACTTCATGCTCCCGGACGGCCGCGGCCTCGAGATCCTCGAGGAGATAACCGCGCGGGGCGACATTCCCAGGGTGATCATGATTACCGGCCACGGTGACGAGGAGTCCGCGGTCAGGTCGTTCCGTGCGGCCGCGTCCGGCTACGTCATCAAGGACACCCACCTGGCGGCGAGGCTTTCGGAGTCGGTGGAGAAAGCCATCACCGAGATGCGGCTCCAGGAGGCCCGGGACGAGCTCGCCAGTCGCGAGGCGCACTTCCGCACCCTGACCGAGCAGTCATCCGACATCGTCGCGGTGCTGGGAGCCGACGGCATCGTCCACTACCAGAGTGCCTCCATCGAGCGGTTCCTCGCCTACACTCCCGAGGAGTTCATCGGCACCGACGCGTGCGAGCTGATCCACCCCGATGACGTGGAGCGGATAAGGAGGCAATTCGAAAGCGCGATCGAGACCGCCGGCTCGAGCGTCTTCATGGAGTTCCGTGTAAGGCACAAGGCGGGCGAGTGGCGCTACATGGAGAGCGTTGGGCGCAACCTCATCTCCGACCCGGCCGTTCGTGGCATAGTCGTGAACTCGCGCGACGTGACGCGGCGCAAGACCGCTGAGCTGGAGCTGGACAAGTACCGGCGCAGGCTCGAGAACCTGGTGCAGGAGCGCACCGCTGAGCTCGCGGAGACGAACGTGAGGCTGCGCGAGGAGATCGGCGAGCGCGTCCAGGCCGAGGAGGAGCTCAAGGACCGCGCCCAGAGCCTCGCCACCTTCCTCACCGTCGCGTCACACGAGCTCCGCCACCCGATAAGCGTCGTCAAAGGCTACACCACGATGCTGCAGGGCTACCTGCAGCGGATGGAGCCCGAGATGCTCCCCGAGATACTGGACGCGCTGGAGATCTCCGTCGACCGCCTGACCGGCTACGTGGAGGAGCTCCTCCAGGCGTCGCTGGTCGAGGAAGGACGCTTCACCTTCGAGATGCGCACCTCAGACCTGGCGCCCCTGATCAAAGGAGCGATCAGCGACCGCCGCGGGATGCAGCAACCCAACGAGATCACCTTGAACGTCGAGCCCCGCGCGGGCACGGTGCTGGTGGACCCAGGCAAGTTCAGGGAGCTCATGGACATACTGCTCGACAACGCCATCAAGTTCGCCGATCCGGGCTACCCCATCGAGATCGAAGTGGCCGGCGGCGGGGGCGTCACCACCGTGCAGGTCAAGGACCGTGGCATCGGCATCCCTGAAGATGCGCGCGAGCGTGTGTTCGAGCGCTTCTTCCAGGTCGAGGAGCTGCAGCACCACTCCAGGGTCGGCCTGGGCCTCGGCCTCTACCTCGCGCGCGAGATCGTCGAAGCGCACGGGGGCACCATCTCGTGCGAGCCCCGCCCCGGCGGCGGCACCATCTTCTCATTTGAGATTGTCGGCTGAGCGCAGCGCCCGCTTCGCAGGACTTCCCCGGGCCGCATTGAAGGAGGCCCCGACGCGACACGACACCGGCTGGACCAGATGAGAGTTCGCGCCTGGAGCTGGAGCGCGCGTTCCCGGACAGCGAGTGGACGCAGAGGGCGGCGATCCGGGGCGGGTCGTGATGAGTCGTTGTACAATCTGACAGGGGTGATCGGTCTGCTCAAGGAGATCAGGATCCACGGGCGGGGTGGACAGGGTAGCGTTACGGCGAGTGAGTTCCTGGCGGAGGCCGCCTTCGCCGACGGGCTCTACGCGCAGGCGTTCCCCATGTTCGGGTCCGAGCGCCACGGCGCCCCGGTCACCGCCTACACGCGAATCAGCGACAAGCCCATCCGGCTGCGCAGCCAGATCTACGAGCCGGACTGTCTCATCATCCAGGATGCCAGCCTGTTCTCCGGCAACGACCTCCTCGAGGGTCTGAAGGACGGCGGGCTCGTCGTGATCAACACGCCCCTGCCGGCCTCCGGCTTCGGCATCCCCGAGCGGTTCAAGGTCGTCACCATCGCGGCGACCGACCTCGCGCTCGACATGGTCGGCAAGCCCATCATCAACACCATCATGGTCGGCGCGTTCGCCGCGGCCTCGGGCGAGATTCACATGGATGCGCTGGCCAAGAGCGTGCGCGAGCGATACCCCGGCGAGCTGGGAGAGAAAGAGGTCGTGGCCATGCAGGAGGCCTTCGACCGCGTGAAAGGCGTGCGGACGTGAAGTGCAAGTTCGGAGTGGTGGTACAGCCCGGGACCACCCGGGACCAGAAAATGTCGGGCTGGCGGGTGTACCGGCCGCGGTTCCTGCAGGAGAACTGCATCGGCGACCGTGCCTGCGAGCTGTGCTGCCCCGACGGCGCGGTGTACCGGATAGAGAAGCGCAAGTACGACGTCGACCTCGACGCCTGCAAGGGCTGCGGCATCTGCGCGGAGATGTGTCCGGTCGCCGACATCGTGATGGAGCTCGAGGAGGAGCCGGCCGAGGAGAAGGGCCGCCACGTGAGCGAGGAGTACACCAGCAGGATCTCCGCCGAAGAGCAGCAGGACAAGCCTCCCGGCAAGAAGGCGGGGCATCGTAAAGGCGCCTCGTCGCGCGGCCCCGGCGGCAACGGGGGCGATCCGTCATGAAGCAGATCATGGAGGGCTCGAGGGCGGTCGCCGAAACGGTGGCGCTCTGCAGGCCGAAGGTCGTGTGCGCCTACCCCATCACTCCGCAGACACACATCGTAGAGGACCTGGCGCGGATCATAACCGACGGGCGGCTGGACGCGGGCTACGTGCTCGCCGACAGCGAGTTCACCGCGGCGTCCGTGGTCCTGGGCGCTTCGGCCACCGGGGCTCGCGCCTACACCGCGACCTCCAGCCAGGGGCTGCTGCTGATGACCGAGGTGATGTTCAACATCGCCGGCATGCGGCTGCCCGTGGTGATGACCGTGGCGAACCGCGCGGTCTCGGCGCCCATCAACATCTGGAACGACCAGCAGGACTCCATGTCCCTTCGCGACTGCGGCTGGATCCAGATGTACGCGGAGGACGTGCAGGAGGCCTGCGACATGCACGTGCAGGCGTTCGCGGTCGCGGAGAAGCTGAACATCCCGGTGATGGTATGCATGGACGGCTTCATACTGACGCACGCCACCGAGCCGGTGGACTTGCCCGACGCCGATCAGGTCGACGAGTGGCTCGCGCCCTTCAAGCCGAAGTTCTACCTCACCACCTCCGACCCGATCACGCTGGGGTCCATGGCCGGGCCTGACGCCTACATGGAGATAAGGCTGCTGCTCCACCAGGCGATGCAGGAGGCCTCGAGCGCCATCGAGTCCGAGGCCGAGAGGTTCGAGAAGGCTTTCGAGCGCAGGCAGGGCGGGATGCTGGACGTCTACCAGGCCAGGGACGCCGACGTCCTGCTGGTCTCGATGGGCTCACTGCTGGGGACCATGAAGGACGCGGTCGACGAGCTGCGCGAGGAGGGCCACAAGGTCGGCATCGTCAAGGTCAGGACCGTGCGGCCGTTCCCGCGCACGCATCTGCACGACGCGCTGTCGGGGGCAAGGGCGGTGGGCGTCATCGAGAAGGACATCTCGCTGGGGCTGGAGGGCATCCTCTGCTCCGAGATCAGGTCGGCCTTCTGCGGCGCGGCGGTCACGCCCAACATCTCCAGCTTCGTCGTCGGGCTCGGCGGCCGCGACGTCCGCAAGGAACACATACGCGAGATCGCGCTGGGCCTGTTGAAGGACGACACCTGTAGGGTCGAGATACCGGGCATCGACCACGAGGTCCTGTGGTCGGCGCACGAGATAGAGAACGAGGGAGTATAGCCGCCGGCGCGGCGGCGGCAACGACAAAGGAGTCGCCGGGAATGTCAGTCGAGCAGGTAGAATCGCGGGTCCTTTCTTACGGCCACACCGCGTGCGCGGGCTGCGGCGAAGCGCTTGCCGCCCGCACGGTGGCGGAAGCCGCCGGTCGTGACGTAATCATGACGAACGCGACGGGATGCCTCGAGGTCTTCACCACGCGGTATCCCCGCTCGTCCTGGAACGTCCCCTGGATACACTCGCTCTTCGAGAACGCGGCGAGCGTCGCCTCCGGGATCGAGGTCGCCCTGAAGGCGCTGGGCAGAGAGGGCGAGGCCAAGGTCATCGCGCAGGCCGGCGACGGCGGCACCGCGGACATCGGGATGGGCGCGCTCTCCGGGATGCTCGAGCGCGGGCACGACATCCTCTACATCTGCTACGACACCGAGGTTTACTCTAACACCGGCTTCCAGCGCTCCGGGCTCACCCCCACCGACGCGCTGACCACGACCAGCCCGACCGGCAAGCTCTCGTGGGGCAACCTGACGCGCAAGAAAGACCTTCCCGCCATCGTCGCCGCCCACGGCGCGCCATACGTCGCCACCACCTCGGCAGGCTATCCCCTGGACATAGACCGCAAGATAAAGAAGGCGCTCACCTTCACCGGACCCTCCTACGTGCAGATACACTGCCCGTGCGTCCCGGGCTGGGGGGTCGAGAGCAACATGGGCGTCAAGGTGGCGCGGCTGGCGATCAACTGCGGTCTCTATCCGATCTTCGAGATGGAAGACGGACGGGTCGTCCGCGTGAGAAAGATCAAGGACGACGACCGCGTCCCGGTCGACGAGTACCTCAAGCAACAGAAGAGGTTCGCGCACCTCTTCAAGTACCCCGGCGGCGAGGAGCACATCAAAGAGATCCAGGCGATAGCCGACGCGAACATAGAGAAGTACGGGCTTGCTCGGGGTCCTCTCTCCGTCGATTAGACGGAGGATGCTCGGGGTACCCTCTCCGTCGATTCGACGGAGGCCGACTCACTCCGGAGAGGACACCCCTCGCC
>PMJJ01000121.1 GCA_003157385.1 Actinomycetota bacterium
TCCTGATGGACATCAGCATGCCTGGCATCAACGGCATCCAGGCGACCAAGCTCATCCGCAACAAGCACCCGGACGCGAAGATAGTCATCCTCACGATGCTGGACCAGGAGGGCTACGTCTACGAGGCCATCAAGGCCGGCGCGACCGGATACATGCTGAAGAGCACCTCATCCGACGAGTTGGTGAACGCAATCCAGACCGTGAACGAGGGCAAGGCACTGCTCCACCCGGACGCCACCGCCCAGCTCCTCAAAGAATTCATCACCCTGGCCCAGAACAAGGCGAAGGACTACGGGCTCTCCAACCGCGAGATGGAAGTGCTGCAGCTGCTGTCGGAGGGCAAGACCAACAAAGAGATCGCCAAGGCGCTCTGGATCAGCGAGCAGACGGTCAAGACACACGTGGCACACATATTCGACAAGCTCGGCACGTCCGACCGGACCGAGACCGTGGCGCGGGCGCTGCGTAGCGGCCTCGTTACCTGAGAACGCAAGTTAAGGGGCCTGACCCTAAAAACTTACGTTTTTGTCACTAGTCGCTCCACACTTTGTTCTCGTCGTGCCTGGGCACCCGCACCCGGAGAGCCTTCCGCGCTACGGACAGGTGAACGACCTCGCCTTGCTTGTACTTGTAGACCTCGCCGTCCACCTGCACGTAGGCCTCCTCCATCAGCTCGATGGTGAACTCCTCGGCGGCCACGCGCAGTATCTTGTCCGACCTGTACTCGCGGTTGGCGCTNNACGAAGCGGGCGTACAGCGGCGCGTTGCCGAAGACGGCGATGAGGAACTTTTCGTCGTAGACTTTGTCGCCCGTATCGATGCGCAGGCGCTTGTTGGAGTTCCTGAACCTCTCCTTGAACACGATCCGTAAGCCTACCGCGACGTACGCCGGGATGCGCACCCGCTTGTGGCTCAGGGTCTTGTAGGCGATCTCACCGTCCACGCCGATGCCGAAGCCAACCGCGGCGTAGCTGCCGTTATGCACTATGAGGTCCATCCTGCGGTCGTGGTCGGTCAGCAGGACCTCCAGCGCCGGGACCCTCTCCCTTCCGATGCCCACGTTGTGGCAGAAGTCGTCGGCGGTGCCGGCGGGGAAGACCGCGAACGTCTTGTCCTGATCGGGGACGTCCATCATGCCGTTGACGACCTCGTTGACCGTGCCGTCGCCGCCCACGGCCACCACCACGTCCACTCTTTCCATCCAGCGCTTCACTATCTTGCGGGCGTGACCCGGGTAGTCGGTGAAGAACGCCTCATGGCGCACCCCCAGCCTGCTCAGGTGCTTCAACAGCCAGACGGCCTCCTTCATCGCGTTGCCCCCACGCGAGACCGGGTTGCAGATCACCAGGTAGGTCTGGGCGAGCGCGGACGGCTCGCCCGTGGGCGACCCTTCCTTCTTGAAGCTCGCCTGGGTAAAGCGCTCCACTCAGTCCTCCTTCTTGGCCCGCGGCACACGAACGCTGATCGCCAGAGGCTCCACTGTCATCCTGAGGACCTCCCCTTTCGGCAGCACCTGGACCTCGCCGTCGAACTGCGCGTAGACGTCGTCGAGGCATTCGATCACCATCTCGCGTGTGTCGTACTCGTCCATCTGGCTCGCCCAGGTGTGCTTCCCCGCGGTGGAGAGCGCAAAGAGGAGCAGGGTCTTGCCCTTGCTCATCATATCGAAGGTAGCGAGGTTGATGACGCCGTCGTCCATCTCCGCCTCGGGAAGCATATTCATGTAACGCCCGTACGATCCTGCATTTCCCGCCACCACCAGCAGGAAGTCCTGCTCCATGCGCTCGCCCGCCACCGTCACGGCCAGCTTCGAGCGGGGCATCGGCCGGAGCAGCATGGAGAGTCCGTGGTACCAGTAGGCCAGCAACCTCAGGTGCTTGCTCTGATAACTCCGGTAGGCGATCTCGGCGTCCAGCCCGATGCCCAGGGTGACGCCGGCGAAGCGGTCGTTGACACGCATGAGGTCTATGGTCCTCTCGCTGTCGCCGATGAGCGTCTTGAGGGCGTCGTCGCGGTCCAGCGGGATACCCATGTTGCGGGCGAAGTCATCCGCGGTGCCGCTGGGGAAGACGGCCAGCTTGCGGCCGGGCTCTTTGGAGTCCATGATGCCGTTGATGACCTCGTTGACGGTGCCGTCTCCGCCTACCGCCACGACCACGTCGACGACGTCGATCCAGTTGGCCACGAGGTCTTTGGCGTGGCCGGCCTTCTCGGTAAAGAGGGCTTCGTGTTCGATGCCTGCTTTACGGAGCTTGTTCAGAAGCCATATTCCCTGCCGCTGGGCGTGGCCGCCCCTGCCTACTGGGTTCACCACGACCAGGTAGCGTTCGTCACTCTCCACCCAAACCTCCGAGCTCGAAAGAGAGCACCGGTGGCCAAAGGATAACACAACCGCCATGACACCTCCGGCGCACCAGGCTTGACCCTGCCGGGGCATGCTCGGGCGCGACGGACATCTGGTATCATAAACCGAGCATCTACCGTCGTTTGTATCACCAGGAAACAGCGCTTGAAGGATCACTGCATCATAACAAGCCTGTCCGGCATTTCGGGGCCCGAGGGCGCCTGCCGCAGGTGGCCGTATCGCAAACGCATGGCCGTCATCGTGGCGTCCGCCCTGCTGCTGCTGCTCGTGCTGTCTCTGGTGCCCGGCTTCTGCGAGCCGGCGGCCGCCCAGCAGTCGACGCCCGCGGGCAAGGTCGTCCTGGTCGTGATAGACAGGATAGGCGTGGACGACTTGAGCCCCGCGGATTCTCCAAACATCCTGAAGCTGGCCGGGCGCGGCGCCATCAGCCTGATGAACGCGCGCGTGAAGTACGACCAGTACGGGCTCGGGAGCTACCTGGTCATCGGGGCCGGAGGGAGGGCCATCGGCGGGCCGAACATCGGGCTCGCCTTCAACTCCACCGAGCGCCTCAAGGCCAGCGAGGGCGGGACCGTGTCCGCGGGCTCTGTCTATCACTCCAGGACGGGCAGGACGGCGCCGAACCGAAGCGTGGTCAACCTGTTCATCGAGGAGATGAAGACGAAGTCGGACGTGCCCCAGGCCAGCAGCAAGCCCGGGTTGCTGGGCCAGACGCTTGCCGCGAACGGCAAGAAGGTCACGGTACTCGGCAACGCCGACTCCACACTGCCGTCCTCACCGCTGGATGTCCCGCCGGGACAGGACGTACGCGTTCCGCAGAAACCTCTTCAGCAGGAGCCGGCGCCGGTGGCGCTGGCCCCGTCCGGCCTGGCCGCCGTGCCCGGTCCGGGACAGCAGTCGTACCCGCTGGCCTCGTTCATCCACCGCGAGAGCGTTGCGATAGCGATGACCGCCGGTGGAAAGGTGAGACGGGGCAACGTGTCCGACGAGCTCACCCGCGACACGTCGACCACCGGTGACCTTCACACCGACTTCGCGCGGCTCGAGGCACAGGCGAAGGCGGCCCTTCCCACCTCGGACGTGCTGGTGGTTGACATGGGGCAGACCTCGCGGGTCGACGAGCAGGCCGACTTCTACACGGAATCCAGGCTGACGGCCGCGAGGCACGCCGCCCTGCGCGAGTGCGACAGCTCGCTGGGGCGCATCGCGTCGATGATCGACCCGGCCAGAGACATCATCGTCGTCTGCACTCCCACCCCCACCAGAAAGATGAGCCTCGACGGCGAGCTGCTCACGCCGCTGGTCATCTCGGGCAAAGGCTACAGCTCCGGCGGACAGGTACACTCGGCGACCACCAGGCGCACCGGGCTGGTCTCGAACTACGACATCGCGCCCACGATCCTCGGGTTCGAAGGGCTCAAGATTCCCTCGGAGATGGACGGCAGGCCGGTGACCGCGACCGGCTCGCAGTCGGATGTCGCAGGGCTGGTCCGGTTCCAGGACAAGGCGGCCGCCACGTTCAACGCACGCAGACTGATGGTGAGGGTCTACGTCATAGCGTCCATGTGCATCATCGCGCTGTTCTTCCTGGTGGTCCTGCTGCGCAGGGACCTGATCGATTCCCATCCGTACTTCTGGTCCGTGCCGTTGCTGGCCATCCTGGCCGGGCCGCTGATGTGGCTGCTGGTCCCCGTGTTCGGCGCGCTGCCCCAGGCGGCGATGGTCACGATCGCGGTCTGCGGGACGATCATTCTCGCGGCGGCGTCGCTGGCCCTGCGCAAGAGGTCGACGGATGAAGACAGATCTCCGCTGAGCGCCGCGCTGCTGCGCCCGATTCTGGCGATCTCGGGCGTCACGCTGCTGGTCATCGTCGCGGACCTGCTGGCGGGTTCGCCGCTGATGACGTTCAGCACCTTCGGCTCGGACACAATCCTGGGCGACCGTTATTACGGCATCGGCAACCTCTACATGGGGTTCGCGATGGGCGCCGCCATCGTGGCCGGCTGTATCGCCGTGTACCTGCTGCGTGACAAGCTGGACAAGCCATGGAAGAAATACGCGCTGGCCGGGGCCATCTTCGCCGTCATCACGGTCTTCATCGGGCTCCCCAGGTTTGGAGCGGACATGGGCGGGCTCGCGGCCATGCTGGTGGCCTCACTGGTGACACTGCTGAAGTTCGACGGCAAGAGGCTGACGATCAAGAAGATCGTGGTCGTTGTGGCGGTCGTGATAGTCTGCCTGGGCGCCGTCTTCGTCATCGACGCGCTGATGCCGGGGTCCGCCTCGCACGTCGGGCGCGCGATAGGCAAGGCGCAGGGCAGCGGCTTTTCCACGCTGGCGGCGCAGGCGGCCAGGAAGCTGGCCACGAACTGGTCGCTCACCTGGACGTCGATCTGGCGGCTGTTGTTGTTGTTCTCCTTTGTGGCTTTCGTGGTCTTCAACTGGAAGTACAGGATCCTCGCGACCTTGAGGGATTCCTACCAGAACGTATACGCCGGCTTCGTCGGCCTCGCCGTCGGGCTCATCCTGGCCTGGTTCCTCAACGATTCCGGCATGGAGGCCGCCGGTGCGATCGCGGCGTTCCTGTTCGTGCCCTACTTCCTCATGCTGATACCTTGGAAGCGCGAGGCCGCGCCGTCGGTGGAGACGGGCTGAAATTGGACGACAAGGAAGACCAGAAGATACAGAAACGCATCGCCAGGGCCGAGAAGAAAGCGGTCAGGTATGCCGGGGTCGACCAGGGCTTGATCCACAAGTTCTGGGAGCTAGTGAACATGTTCCCCAAGATCTCCACCCCGGAGCTGGAGCTGCGCGTCGAACACTTCATCATGACCGCCGCGCCGGGCCAGTACTTCCTAATGCAGCAGGCGATCTTCGAGGAAGCGACGCCCTACCTAGTCGAGGACGAGCGCATGCTTCACCTCATGGACGCTCTCGCCGGCAAGAAGATCGGGTTGTCGATACCGGGCGAGTACGAGTCCACCGTCACGCTCGACCAGAGGTGTTTCCAGGTGAGGCGCGGCATAGTCGAGGATGTTCCGGTGATATCGTGCATGTCGCGCCGGGACTACGCCGATGCGATCCTGCTCAAAGCTGACCCGATCAAGATGATCCTGGGGAGGCGCATCAGGGCCACCAAGAAGTTCACCCTGCTGCGCTGGGCGCTGCCCCACATCGACGTCCTTCGCGACAGGACCCTCTTCGACAAATACCTGGGCTACCAGTCCGAGGTAGAGAAAGTCCTCGAGGAGAACCTGACCAGGATGGGATACTGAAGCCATGGACGAAAAAACGGCCCTGCTCGTCATCGATGTCCAGAACTCGGCCACTGCCGCTGACGGCAAGGTCACGGTCGGCAGCGAGCGCTGCGACGCTCCAATAGAAAACATGAACAGCCTGATTGAGCTCGCAAGTCGAGAAAGCTGGGATATCTACTACGTGGCGCACGTGACGCCGTGGTACCACTTCCTCCCTGCGGCGGTGACGCACTTCGCGTTCATGAAGGGGAGCGAAGGGGCACTCTTCGACCGGCGCCTCGACGTGGTGAACCAGGCCGTCTTCACCAAGATGTTCGGGAGCGCTCTGTCCAACTTCAGGCTGAGGAGATTGTTGAAGGACACCGGCGTCCGGTCCGTGGTGCTCTGCGGGCTGGCGACGGACGCCTGCGTCTTCGCGTCAGCAAAGAGCGCGAAGTCCGGGGGTTACGACGTCACTGTTGTCTCCGATGCCTGCGTCGGCAGGACCGACGAGGCCGCCGCGGAAGCCTGCGCGGAGATGGACGCGCGAGGCATTCTCATCGCGCGGACTTCGGAACTGCTCCCGGCAGCTGCGACTGTGAAATAAAAAGCCGCGCCTCCGGGGACGCGGCTCGCAACATCGCCTCGACGCGCTTACTCCCCTTCGGGCCTCCTGGGGACCAGTTCGCTCAGCAGGACCGGCGCGGGCTCCGCGGCCGGCAAGGCTTTCTCATCGGCGACCTTGGGCTCGGAGAGCAGGGACTTTATCGCTGCCGACTCCGAGCTCTTCTTTGCCGCTTTCCTGGCCGGCTTCTTGGCGGCCTTCTTTTTAGCGGCGGGTTTCTTGGCGGCGGGCTTCTTCCTGGTCGCGACCTTCTTCTCTATGTCCGTGACCCTCTTCTCGATGCTGCCGAGGTCGGCGTGAGTCACGATGCCGGTGTTCTCCAGCGCGCGCTGGACGGTCTTTGCGACCACGGTGGAAAACTCGTCGCCCTTGGAGATGAGGCCTTTCTTTGCGCCGGCCATCTTCTTGCGTCCCTCGGGGGTGAGGCTCTTGCCCTTGTCCACCAGCCGCTCGGCAGCCTTTTCGACCTCTTCCTGAAGAGCGACGACCGCGCCTACAGCGAGGAAAGGAATGTCCGAGAGGTCCATCTTTGCTGCCATTGGCTTCTCCTATTCGCCTTTGCCCAGGGCCTTGTCTATCTCGTCGATGCGGCGCTCGACCCTTGCGAGGTCCGACTTGGTCACTATGCCCGCGGAGGAGAGGATCTTCTTCACCTCGCCGCCGATCGACTGGATCAGCTCGTCCTGGCCTTTCTGGCCCTTGGATATCAGCTCAGCGACGGTCTGCTTCTCCCTGGTGCGCTTGATCAGCTCAGACACCTGGGGGGTGTCGGCCGTGCCCTCCTGGCCCATGCGCTTCTTGCCCTTCGCGACCAGAGTCTCGTAGAGCTCGCCGCCCAGGCCGCCAAGCGTGTTGGAAATTCCTTCAAAGAGGTACTGGATCTCTTTCACGTCCATCTTCAGATCACTCCCGCCTAGGCGAATCATCATGGCTCGGATGCAGCAGCCCGACCGTACCGCTCCCCCTTCCGCGCGAAAGGTATTCTAATGTACTATCCAGCCGGACTTTACGTCAACAAGCACGAGACCCGTCATGCCCGCACGAGCGTCTATCTGTTAGAATCGGCTCAGACACAGGAGGTCTCCGATGAAAAAACTCGTCGTCGCGATCATCGCCGCCCTGGCGATAGCAACTCTTCTGGCAGCCGGATGCGGTGGGAGCAAATCGAGCAGTTCGCCTACGGCCGGCTCGGCCCAGGCGATCCTGAAGGCCAACCAGGCCAAGATGCAGGGCGTCAAGTCGTTCAAGATAAACGGCACCTATACCGTCACCACTCCTGCCGCTGAGGTGAAGACGGAGAGCGCATCGGTCACCGGCGAGGTCCAGATGGAAAGCGCCAATGACGTGCGAGCGCACGTCACCGCCACGCCGGCAGGCGGAGGAAAGCCATCGGAGATCTACGTGGTCGACGGCTACCAGTACAGCTACAACCCCAACAAAGGCTGGTCGAAGTCCGCGGTGGGATCGTCGAGCGACCTCCAGGCGAGCGGCATAGTGACCCCGAGCTCCATCTCCGACCTGACCAAGTTCGCCGAGAACATGAAGCTCGGACCCGTGCAGAACGGCAAGTACGTCCTCACGTTCGACATCGGCTCGAAGTTCTTCGACGAGATCTTCAAGCGCGCGGCGCAGGGTTCGCAGTCGTCCACTCCTACCGGCACCTCGGCTCAGTCGACGCAGCAGCTTGCCCAGGCCATGAAGGAACTCCTGAGCGGGCTGACCATGTCGATGACCTACAAGATCGACAAGACCAGCGGGCTGGCCGACAGCGCCTCCATCAAGGTGTCGCTGAAGGGCTCGGCGCTTGGTGACGCCACTGCCGACATCAACTTGACTTTCTCGGACTACAACACGCCTGTCACGATCACCCTCCCGCCCGAGGCGCAGAACGCGCCGTTGCAGGACAACGGCGGAGTGCCGAGCCTGCCGAGCCTCCCGGGGTTGGGCATCTAGACGGTTCGGGCGT
This sequence comes from Actinomycetota bacterium, assembly GCA_003157385.1. GTDB lineage: Bacteria > Actinomycetota > Geothermincolia > Fen-727 > Anoxymicrobiaceae > FEN-680. Next base: position 8,193 of record PMJJ01000121.1, read on the forward strand.
TGCGGACCAGAGCAAGACCGGTCAGCCAGAGGGGCCGCCGGGTATACATCCCGGCGTTTGCCTTGCTCATGACAGTTGCCGTAGCTTGCCTGGCCGGCTGCGGGACCTCCGTGCAATCGACATCCGAATCGCGTGCTCGCCAGGTCATCAACCGCGCCCGCCTCGCTATGAACTCGGTGAAGTCGCTGAAGGAAGCCGGCTCCAACGTGATGACGTCGCAGGATGCCTCCATCCCTTACCAGAAGGTCACCTTCACTTCGGAGATGGACACGACCGACCCGGCGAAGCCGCTCAGCCACACCGTGCTGCGAAGAAGCGGCAAGGTGGTGGACACCTACTCTCAAGGGGGCTTCCTCTACACCTTCCAGGACGGCAAGTGGCAAAAGGTGAAGTCCTCGAGCACGTCCTCGCTGACCCCGGCCGACCTTGTCGCGCTCACGGAGGAAGCAGAGAAACCGCGGGTCTCGAGCACGTCCGCGAGCTACCGCGTGACCTTTGACGTCAACGCGAAGACGCTGGATAAACTCGACCTGCTGGGCACGGGCGCCCCGTCGGGGACCGGCGCCCGGGGCGTGGCGGTCCCCGGCCTTCGGATGAGCGCCGTATACACCATCGCACGTGATACGGAGCTGGTGCAGGCGGCCAGCCTGACCATGAGCATGCCGGACGTCACCAGCGAGGGAAATACCACCGGCACCCTCAGCGCGACGCTCTTCGACTACAACAAGCCGGTCAACGTGATGATCCCGGCCGGCGTGAAGTCGGCCCCTGTGAAGTGAGAACGGCTCCTACAGCCGCAGCTCCGCGAGGCACTCCAGGAAATAGTCGATCTCGTCGGCGCTATTCATGTAGCTGAGCGAGACACGCAGCGCCCCCGTCGCGATGGTGCCGATGGTCTGGTGGGCGCAGGGGGCGCAGTGCAGGCCCGCTCGCACGGCGATCCCGAAGCGGCTGTCCAGGGCGGCGGCGACCTCCGGCGGCGTGGCGCCCTCGAACGTCAGGGCCAGAATGCCCACCCGGTCTCGAAGGTCGGCGGGCCCATGGACCTTCACGTTCTTCATCTCGGCCAGGCCGGCCGCGAGCCTGTCCAGCAGGGCCAGCTCATGCGATCGGATCACGTCCACCCCGACCCTGGCCGCGAAGTCCGCGCCGGCGCCGAGGCCGATTATGCCCGGCGCGTTGAGCGTCCCGCTCTCGTAGCGCTCGGGGAGTTCCGCCGGCTGCTCGAGCTGGCTCGACCTGCTTCCTGTGCCGCCGAAGCAGAGCGGCTCCGGGTCCAGTCCCGCACCTATGTACAGGCCGCCGGTGCCCTGCGGCCCGAACAGCTCCTTGTGTCCCGTGAACGCGAGCAGGCTGACGCCCGACGACGAGATGTCTACAGGGAGGCGGCCCGCGCTCTGCGCCGCGTCGACCAGCAGGGGGACTCCCGCGGCGCGGGCTATGCGAGCGACCTCATCGAGCGGCTGTATCGTCCCGGTCACATTGGAGACGTGGTTGAGGATGATCAGCCCGGTCGATGGCTTGATGGCCTTCTGCAGGTCGGGCGGGTCCAGCCTGCCGTCGGGCGCGCAGCGCACCGCCGTGCTGGTGATGCCGCGCGAGCCCGCCGCCGCCAGAGGACGCATCACCGAGTTGTGCTCCATGGAGGTCGTGACCACGTGCTCTCCCGGCTTGAGGAAGCCTTGTATAGCCAGGTTGAGCGCCTCGGTGGCGTTGCGCGTGAACACCAGGCGAAGCGGGTCGGGAGCCCCCAGAAGGGAAGCGACCGCCTCCCTTGCCGCGTACACCATCCTGCCGGTCTCCACCGAGCGCCAGTGGCCCGAGCGGCCGGCGCTGCCTCCGATGTCGCGCATGAAGCCGTCGACCGCCTCGTAGGTGACCTCCGGTTTCGGGTACGTCGTAGCCGCGTTGTCAAGGTAGACAGACCTGGTCTCCTCGCCCATCACTCACCCTTCTCCGTCGCTGATGTCCTGCCGACTAGTGTACCTCGTTCAGCTGCCGGGGTCCGGCATCGAGTCCGTGTAACCGATCCAGCCGCCGCGGCGTCTGTTACTTGTAGAGACCGAGGAGGCCGAGATGGACCGAGTGATAAGACTGCTGACAATCGAGGAAGCGGCGCGCGAGCTGCACTTGAGCACGCCGCAGGCCCTTAAGCTGGTCGCGGAAGGAAAGCTGACGGCGTCCAATATCGACGGGCGCTGCGTCCTGTCCGAGATGCAGCTGATGTTCTTCAAGAGGAGCCACCCGGCTCTAGCCACCTGACGACGCGGGGGCTAGCTCTCCTCCGTCCCTTCAACGCAGTAGAACGTCATGGACAGGCCGTGTTCTTCCGATATCGGACAGCCCGGGCACAGGCACGTCACCTGGTTGATCTCCTGTGGGCTCTTTCCCCGGCCGCAGTACAGCCACGGCTCTTTGCCGGGATAGCTGGGGCAACCGGGGCAGATGCACTTCGCCGAAATCTCGTCGCTTACCGGGACGACGGGCATGGGATCGCTCCTTTCGCTTCGGGCTGACGGCGCTTACGGCGCCTTGCCGTTGACGCAGAAATAGAGTCCCGAGAGGTCGTTTTCGTGCCAGACCGGACAGCCGGGGCAGGTGCACCGCACCTGCTCGATGTGCTTGGGGCTCTCGCCCCTGGCGCAGTAGAGGATCGGGTCGGCGCCTCGCGGGTAGCTCGGGCAGCTCATGCATATGCACTTCTGCAGGTTCTCGGATGTGTCGGCTACCGCCACCCTGTCGCACCTCCGTCGCTATGTTTACTCGTTCTGGTTCAGTGGTAGGTGTTCAACGTTGCAAGCTCGATTCCTCTAAGGCGCAACGTTGTCGTGGAATCAACGCCGAATGGGAGGGGGCAGGGTGAGCCTTTTGCNNCCGTACTTCCCGAGACGCTGCGAATCGCTCACAAAAGGCTCACCCTGCCCCCGTCAGGAGTTCCCCCCTATAAAAGAAAAAATCAAAGATGACTGCTGACCAGTAGGAATGAATCCTGACGTGTAATCACAGCCGGCCTGATACTCGGCTTCGCGGGGGTCTGACCCCTTTTGTTGCATTTTGTCGCTAAGCCAATGAGTTCAGTCTGGCGAGGTATACCTTCTCCAGCGGACCTTGAGTCCGCGAACGGACGCTGGAGAAGGTATACCGAGCTATCCAAACGTGACGGGGATGACCTTGGCCTTGCCCTTCTCCACAAGCCTGTTGTGGACCCGCTTCTCGACGATGCAGATGAGGCCGGTGAAGATCACTAGGCCCCCCAGGACGAAGACCAGGTAGAAGCCGGTCTGGAAGGTCGAGTATTTCAACCATGTCAGGTACTGCACGAATATGATGAACGCCCCGATGAGGAAGTTCATGATGATGTAGAAGCCCTGCAGGACGCCCGACTCCACCGCCATGTAACCGGCCTGGAGCAGTACCGGGATGAAAGCGAACCACGGCAGAAGCCCGGCGAGGCCGAAGCGGATATCGGTCCCCGATGACGAGTTGCCCCAGGGCAGGCTGAGGCAGATGATCGCCAGGATGACCTCGGCCACCATGAAGCCTCCGACCACGAACGTCAGCGGCGACACCCTTATCTTGATTTTTGGGGCTTCAAAGATCTTCATCACAAGTCCTCGCTCGTGAGAGAATCATACCCGGTCGTACGCGATATCGAAAGGCACTTCACCGGTGAGGAAACGATCGAGGTCTTCGCCGTTGTAGAGCTTGATTATCACGCGCCGCACCTTGCCGCTGATCTGGCTTATCAGGGCCTTATCCATCACTTCGCCGTAGTACCCGGAGAGGTCCATTGGCTTTCCGATGCGGACGAACACCCTCTTGTAGTAGGTCCAGCTCACGCCGCTCTGGAACTCCGGGTGGTCGAAGAACGGCTTGACCATCCACGAGGGCACCGTGGGCAGGTTGCGCTCTCCCTGCCCGATGACCGCGATGGGGATTATCGGGGCCTTCGCCTCAAGAGCGATGCGCGCGAAGCCAGTGCGGAACGTCCTTATCTTTGAGACGCTGTGCAGGTGGGCGATCGTGTGGACGCCCTCGGGGAACACGCCCACCAGCTCCCCGTCCTGGATGAGCCTCGCCGCCTCGCTCAGGTCTTCCTTGCTGCGCGCCCCGCCGAAGACATCCATCGATTGCGCGCCGACCGCCCTGAACAGCTGGCTTATCCCGGGGATCATGAACGCGACGGAGGCCGCCACGAAGTTGATGGGCCTGGTGATGTTGAGCGCGATCGCGGCGGGGTCGATGACCGGGTTGCGGTGGTTGCTCACCAGCAGGGCGCCTCCCTCGGCGGGGATGTTCTCCTCGCCTTCGCCATTGAGGCGCATCAACGCCGACACCAGCGGGCCGACAGTGGTGACACCGATCTCATATGCGAGTGCCTGGTATACGTTCAAGGGTGCGTCGCTCCCGCGGTTGACAGCCCTGCGGCCCGGCCCGAGCCCTCGATCACTTCGTCTCGGGCAGCACCTTCACGTGGTTGTTGGACTTGGGCCTGCGGCTCTGGTCCATCTTCCCTGCGCCCATCAGCTGAACGCTCCCGGTGATGAACTTATGCCGCATAGGTATCTCGTAGGCCATGTCCATGGTGATCTGCTCGAGGACCCTGTTCCGGGCCAGCTTGTTCACTATCGATATCAGGGTGTCCGGGTTGATCGAGTCGAGCAGCTTCTCCATGAAGGAAGCGAACTCGTCCATCGAGCCCGCCAGCACCGCGGGGTCGAGCTCCCGGATGAGCTGGGTGGTCCAGTCACCGATCGCGTTCACTGTCTCCGCCATCACCCTGGGGTCGATCCGCTTGGTGACCTCGACCAGCCAGCCGGCGTTGGCGTTCACGGAGTCGGCTATCACCGACGGGTCTATCCTGGTCATGAGTTCGTTGACCCAGGACGCGTTCGCGTTCGCCACGTCCGCGATCACCGCGGGGGATATCTTCGAGGTGAGCCGGACTATGAACTCGGGGTTCTCGTTAATCGCTCGCGCCACCACGTCGGTGTCCAGCGCCCGGATGAGCCCCATCATGAACTCGGGAGTCTCGTAGATCACGCCCGCGCACACCTCGGGGGAAAGCGCGTCGATGGTCCCCATCAGGAAGTCGGGGCTCAGGTTGAGCGCCTCGGCGATCGGCCGGGGATCGATCTCGGAGAGGTAGTCGACCAGGATCTGCGGGTTGCCCTCGAAGGCCCCCGCGATGACTGATGGGTCGACCTGCTCCATCACGGCGGGCAGGAAGTCGGGGTTGTCGTTGATGGCTTCGGCCACGGACTTGGGCGAAAGGGACGCCATCGCGTTGGAAAGGAGCTTCCCGTAGCCGATGAATGTTCCGGCGACACGACCGATCATCTCCAGGAGCATGCTTACCACCTCGTCATCCGTCACCTGGGCCGCCGGCTTGTCCACCGTGCGGCTTTTCCCGACCAACACCCTCTTGAACTGGTTGTAGAGCTGGCGGCGTGCCATGTCCACCGCGAACCCGGAGACTATGCCCATCACCGCTTCTCCCCAGCAGTACCCCTTATGATAGCACTGTGCGAGGGACCCCTACTGGGGCACCCACCCTATCGAGGCGGTGCCGCCGCCCCTGTTGTGCCAGTACATCGCGCGCTCGGCCATTATCGGTTGAGAGCACATCAGCTTGACCGACGTATCCCTGTTGGGGAGTTCGTTTGCCACGTTGATGGTCACCCTGCTGTTTGCGGGCACCCTGCAACCGGGGCCGGCGACCGCGCCGGAGTTGGTCAGGTAGGTGACGCTCACGTCCGCGGGCTTGCTGTTGGGGTTCTGGATGCACACGAATGTCTCGAAGCCCCACGCGGTGGAGCCCTCGGCGAGGTAGATGCTCTTGGCTGGCGCAGTGAAGCCTATGGTGTCGGTGCCGGCTTTGCCTGTCCCGTTGTTCCAGTACATGGAGCGCTCAGCGTTCACCTCGATGTCGCTGGAGACGGCGATCGACGTGTCGGTGTTGGGGACCCGCTGGTTGACGTTGATGGTCTGGCGCGTATTGGCGCCCATGTTGATGGTCGGCTGCTTGACCGGTCCGTGCGTGGTCATGAAGGTTACGTCTACCTTGGCCGCCTTGCTGTTAGGGTTCTGCAGCAGCAGCCAGGTCTGGAATCCCCAGGCGCTGGACCCCTCCGAGAGGTACCAGGTCTTGCTGGGGGCCGACACGCCGATCGACGCGTGGCCGCCACGCCTGCCGTCCCAGTACATCGCACGCTCGCAGACTATGTTCTGGTCGCTCACCAGCCTGGTGGAGACGTCACACTGCCCCACGTCCTTGGAGACGTCCAGGGTCTTGCGCTGTCCGGCCCCGACCGTGATCGTGGGCTTGGTCACGACCCCGTGCGAGGTCATGTAGGTGATGTCGACGTTAGCGGTGGAGGTCAGGCTGGGGTTCTGGATGCAGATCCAGGTCTCGAAGGGGTAGGTCGTGCAGCCCTCGGCGAGGTACCAGCTCGTGGCCGGCGTGGTGGTGCCGATCGAGTCGGTTCCCTCGATGCGGTTGTTCCAGTAGATGGCCCGCTCGCAGACGATCTTCTGCGAGGACTGTACCTCTATCGAGAGGTCGACGTTGGGGATGTCGTCGTTCACTTTGAGCGTCACCCGCGAACTCGGCGGCACGTTCAGCTGCTGGGGCCTGGGTATCCGCCCGTACTGCGCGGTGTTGTAGATGATCGTCACAGTGGCGTCGATGTCGGTGGTGTTCTCCATCAGGAGGTAGGTCTCGAAGCCCCAGGCGGTCGACCCCTCGGGGAGGTACCACGTCTGGGCCGGCGTCGGCGGGACTGGCGGATTGGGGCTGCCGTTGACCGTGAAGGTGACGGCGTTGCTGTTGCCCGCCAGATTGTGGACCACCACGGGTCCCGTGGTCGCGCCAGCCGGGACCTGGACGATGATGCCGGTGTCGGTCCAGTTGATCAGCGTCGCGGCGGTGCCGTTGAACGTCACTTTTGACGAGGAGTCGGCGGTCCCGAAGTTCGCGCCGTTGATATACGCAAGGGCGCCTACGATCCCCTGGGTCGGAATGATGCTGACGATGAACGGTGGCGACGCCGCGGTAGCCGAGACCGCGCCGAAGAGCACCATCGTGGCCAGGAGCGCAAGGATCAGAAGTGTCAGACCTGTCTTTTTCATGGACCGCCTCCAGGGTGATTTTTGTAAATACTACCACAGGGCGCTATCCCGGAATAATGAGGAAAACGCCGGATCGTGGTGAGACCACTTTCTTGAATTTGCGCTAGTCGCCGGAGTACATGTTCTCGATCAGGTCGGCGTACCTCGAGGACACTTCCTTCCGCTTCACCTTGAGCGTCGGGGTGAGCAGGCCGGAGTCCTCCGTCATCTCCTCGGGCAGGAGCACGAACCTGGTGACGCGCTCGTGGCGGTCGAAGTCGGAGAGCGCCTCGTCGATATGCTGCTTGAACAGCTTCTGCACCCGCTCGTCGGCAAGCATCTTCTTTCTGTCGGTGGTGTCGATGCCTTCTCTGACGGCCCACGCTTCGAGATCCGTGAAGGTGGGCACGATGAGTGCGCTGACAAACTTGCGATTGTCTCCGATCACCGCGACCTGCTCGATGTACCGGTCCAGTTTGAGGGCGTTCTCGATGTTCTGCGGCGCGATGTTCTTGCCCCCGGCCGTGACGATGAGGTCCTTCTTGCGGTCGGTGATGAACAGGAAGTCGTCCTCGTCCAGGTGGCCGATGTCGCCCGTGTGGAACCAGCCGTCCTCCAGCGCCTCGGCGGTCTCGTCCGGCCTGTTCCAGTAGCCCTTCATCACGTTGGGGCCCTTGGCCAGGATCTCCCCGTCGTCGGCGATCTTGATCTCTACGCCCGGCAGGGGCTGCCCGACCGAGCCGAAACGCAGGGCGTCGGGCCGGTTGACGGTCAGCACCGGCGAGGTCTCGGTAAGCCCGTACCCCTCGAGGATCATGATGCCCAGGGCGTGGAAGAACTCCGCGATCTCCCGGGCGAGCGGGGCGCCGCCGGAGAAGAAGAAGCGGAGCCTGCCGCCCATCTTCTCGTAGATCTTGGAGAAGACCAGCTTGTTGGCCACCTTGTACTTCACGCCGAGCCAGGCCGGCACCGGCTTGTGGTTGACGGTGAGCTCGCTGACCTTCCTCCCCACTCCCACCGCCCAGTTGAAGATCTTCTGTTTCAGCGGCGGCTCGGCGTCGATGTTGGCGAGCACCCCCGCGTGTATCTTCTCGTAGAGGCGCGGCACGCTCACCATGAAGTGCGGCCGTATCTCCAAAATGTCATCGGTCAGCGTGTCTATGCTCCCGGCGTGCGCGATGGTCACACCGTTGTAGACGGAGGTGTAGTAGCCACTCATGCGCTCGAGCACGTGGCTCAGGGGGAGGAACGAGAGGCACACGTCGGTGTCGTCGACCTCCACGAAGCTCGACGCGGTGGATACGTTCGACATGAAGTTGCGGTGCAGCAGCATGACGCCTTTGGGATTGCCGGTGGTGCCGGACGTGTAGACGATGCTGCAGAGGTCCTCCGGGCTCACCTTCCCGAGCCTGCCCTCGAACTCGTCGGGGTTGGCGTTCTTTGCGCCCAGCTTGAGCATGTCGTCGAACGTGATGACGTCGGGGTGGTCGGATGTCGTGCCGTCCATTGTGATTATCTTCTTGAGGTCGGGCAGGTCGTCGCAGACCTCGAGCACCCGGTCCAGGTGGCTCTTTGACCCGACGAAGACCATCTTCGAGCCCGAGTCGGAGAGGATGTACTCGGCCTGCCTGGCGGTTATCGTGGCATACAGCGGCACGTCCGCGGCGCCTATCGACTGCGTGGCCATGTCCACCATCTGCCAATGGGGGCTGTTGTTGGCGAAGATCGCGACGCGATCGCCGGGGTTGACACCGCCGGATATCATGGCCAGGCCGAGATTTCTGGAGCAGTCGTAGAACTGGTTCCAGGTGATCTCTTTCCACGAGCCGCCGACCTTGTGCTTCATCATGACCCGGTCGCCGTACTTCTTCACCCTCGAGGCGAACATGCCGCCAATCGTGTCGTCGCCCATCAGCGGCCACTCCTTTCTTTCCCCCGCTCCAGGCGGGCTCGGCCTACAGTCTGTCATGGCCTGTTTCGTCAGTAAAGGCGGCCGGCCGGCGCTCCCGTCGGGAAAAACACCCTCGGTCGAGTATTGAAAAACGGCGCCCAAGGGATAGAATTGTGTTGCTCAATTGAGAAACGGCAGGACGAGGAGGTGGCTTTAGATGGCCCATGCGAATGATCGGCTGTTCGATCATCAGATGGCAAGGGAGTTCAAGCTCAAGAAGACCCGTGCCCTGGTGGACAAGAGGATGGACCTCTCGGACGCGGTCGCGCAGTACGTCGAAGACGGCGATTCGCTGATAGAGACCGGGTTCGCTTACGCCCGGGGACCGATGGCGGCATACTGGGAGATCGGCCGGCAGAAGAAGCAGAACCTGGTCGGCATATACACGCCCGGAGGCCTCAACAACCTCTGGCACGAGTTCGGCGGCATCGAAGGCGCGCACGTGGCCTACGTGGGCGTGGAGATGCGCGGCCTGATAGCGCCTTTCAGGCGGGGGGTCGAGGCGGGTACCCTCAAGGTGTTCTCCGACTGGAGCCACGGCGGGCTGTCGGCGTCGCTTCGGGCCGCGGAGCAGGGCATGAACTACGTCGCCTCCAAGAGCATGCTGGGCTCCGACGTGATGAAGGACAACCCTTACGTGAAGCTCGGCGAGGACCCCTGGACCGGCGAGCCGGTCTGCCTCATCCCGGCGATGTACCCCGACGTCGCGATCTTCCACGTGCACCACGCCGACAAGTACGGCAACGGGCGGGTCTGGGGACTGTCGGTCAACGACACCGCCATAGCCATCGCGGCGAAGAAGGTCGTGGTTACCTGCGAGCGCATCGTTGACACCGACGACATCAGGGCGAGCGCTGCCAACGTTATAATCCCCTGGTACTGCGTCGATGCTGTGTGCGAGGTGCCGTACGGCGCCTGGCCGGGTGACATGCCAGGGATGTACTACTTCGACCGGCCCCTGCAGGAGCAGGTCGTGCGGGTCGACTGGAAGACGCCGGAGGCGACCAAGGCGTGGGTCGAGACCAATATCTACGGCACCAAGAACCACTACGAGATGATCCAACTCGCGGCTGATGAAGAGGGGATGAACGTGCTCGACTACGTGAAGCGGCTCGAGCAGTTCGCCTGCTCCGCCGCGTACTTCGGCATAGGCACCTGGGGAACCGGCGGCGAGCGGGACTGGAAATACGAAGAAGTCGCCAAGCGAGCGATCTAAGGAGGGAAAAAACATGGCTGATGAAGTTCAATACACACCAAGAGAGCTCCTGGTTGTCGTGGCCTCGAGGCTGATCCAGGACGGCGAGAGCGTTTTCGTGGGCACGGGTCTTCCCCTCGTCGGAGCGCTGCTGGCGAACCACCTGCACGCGCCCCAGATGATGGCGATATACGAGGGCGGCTCGATCGGGCCCGAGCCGACGGTCCTTCCCTGGTCGGTCGCGGACTCGCTCACCTTCTGCAAAGCCCCCATCATCCTGTCGATGTCCTCGACGTTCGGGCACAGCCGGGCGGGCTACGCGGACATCGGGTTCCTGGGCGGCGCGCAGGTCGACATGTACGGGAACATGAACGCCACCTGCATCGGTCCGTACGATAAGCCGCAGGTGAGGCTTACAGGGTCGGGCGGGGCGAACGACATGGCATCCCTGTGCCAGAGGATAATCTTCATGGGGCTGCACCTGCCGGAGCGGTTTCCGGAGAAGGTCGACTACATTACCTCACCGGGCTTCCTTGACGGGCCTGGCGCTCGCGAGAAGGCCGGTCTCATCGGCGGCGGACCGTGGAGGGTCATATCGCATCTGGGGCTTATGGGCTTCGACGAGGAGACCTGCCGGATGAAGCTGCTGTCCTATCACCCGGGTGTGACCCCGGAGATCATCCAGCAGTTCACCGGCTTCGAGCTGCTGGTGGACAAGGACGTCGAGGAGACGCGCAGGCCGACCGAGGAAGAGCTGCACGTGCTGCGCGACGTGGTCGACCCGAACCAGCTCTTCGTGTTCTAGAACGACCGAGATCGACTTCAAAGAGCCGCGCCTTTTCCAGGCGCGGCTCTTCTTCTGGGGACAGGTACTTCCTACTTCTTTTTCAAGTCTTTCAATCGGTAAGCGGAAGTGTTGTTCAAAAAGAAGTAGAAAGTACCTGTCCCCACCTGTCCCCGTGCTAGAGTAGCTTCATGTCCGGGGAATTGAGCGAGCGCACAAAAAAAGCGGTTGAGCAGGCCGATCGGCTGGAGCCGATGCGCGCCGCTTTCCGTTCTGTCATCAATAAGCAGGAGCAGAACGTCGGGCGCATGGGTGACCTGGAGGCGAGGCTCGCGCGGCTCGCGTCGGTCCGCGAGAAGTCCGTCGGTAACCGGGAGCTGTTCGACCGCGCCCTGTCCCACTTGGAGACGAACAGGTTCCGCGTGCGAAAGGCGGCCGACGCCGCCGAGGCCGTGGCCATCGTCCTCGAGGAGATGGGCACGGAGCGCCTGCTGGTGAAATCCAAGTCGAACCTCTCCCGCGAGATCGGGCTGGCAGCGTCGCTGAAGGACGCCGGCGTCGAGGTGGTGGAGACCGACATCGGCGACCGCATCAACCAGATCGCGGGCGAGCGCGCCGTGCATCCGACCGGCCCCTGCGCGCACCTCGACCGCTATCGCATAGCCGACATCCTCTCCGAGTACCTCGGGCGCGATGTCGAGCCGGAGCCGCCGGCTCTCATCGAGGCGGTGCTGGCTGACATCGTTCCCCGGATACAGGAGGCCCGCATCGGGCTGGCCGGCGTCAACGCCATCGCGGCGGAAGAAGGCGCCCTGGTCTGGTGCCACAACGAGGGCAACCTCGACCTGGTATGCCAGCGCCCCGACAAGCTCATCGTGCTGGCCTGCCCGGAGAAGGTCTACCCTGACGTCGCCGAGTCCGTGAACATGGTCGAGCTCGAGACCTACTACGCCACGGGCCAGCCGATAACGTCGTTCATCCGCGTGGTGGGCGGCCCCAGCAAGACCGCCGACATCGAGAAGGAGCTCTACTACGGAGTCCACGGTCCCTCGGAGATCGTCGTGGTCATGATCGACAACGGGCGCTGGGAGCTGATCGGCGACGAGGTCCTCGGCGAGTCGCTGCGCTGCATCGGTTGCGGCGCCTGCCTGCTGGAGTGTCCGACCTACGACCTGGTGGGCCCCGAGTACGGGTCGCCGGGACTGCTGGGCGGCCGGGGGGTCTGCGCGGCCTCAGGGATCGGTGGGCTGCAGAACGCGGTCGAGAGCGGCCTGTCGCTCTGCACCACCTGCAGGCTTTGTGTCGAGCGCTGCCCGCTGTCGATCGAGACCACGACGCAAATACAGGAGCTCAGGGCGCGGTCGGTCGACGCGGGACTGCTTCCCTTGCCTCAGCACGTGCCCATGGTCTCCGGGATCAGCAACTACGGAAACCCCTGGATGCAGCCGAGGCGCGTCAGGGGCCGTTGGGCCAGGGGCCTGGACGCCAGGGACAGAGGTGAGACCGTCTTCTTCGCCGGTTGCTCGCTCGCCTATCTGTCGCCCGCTGTGGCCCGGGCCGCGGTCGAAGCCCTGCGCGCCTGCGGCGTCGACCCCGCTGTCATGGCCTACGAGGAGCTCTGCTGCGGGAGCCCTCTGGCGCGCACCGGGCAGCGGGAGCTTGCTCTGGAGGTCGCGCGCAAGAACATCGATGCGCTGCGCGCTGCTGGAGCCGCCGAGGTCGTGGTCGCGTGCCCCGGCTGTCTCAGCGCCCTCCGGGACTACCACGAGCTCTTCGAGGATTTCGACATCCCGGTCAGGCATATCTCCGAGGTGCTCGCCGAAGCCGTTGCTGACGGGCGGCTCACGCTGAGCCTGCCCGAGCCTGCTGTCGTCACTTACCACGACCCCTGTCATCTCGGCCGCGGGTGCGGCATCTACGACGAGCCGCGGCGCGTGCTCGAATCCATCGACGGGTTGGAGCTGGTTGAGATGGATCGGAGCAGGGAGCTGTCCGCCTGCTGCGGCGCGGGGGGTGGGCTCTGGACGGCGTTCCCGGAGCTCGCGGGTGAGATCGCACGCAAGCGCGCGTCGATGGCGGACGCAACAGGCGCTCAGTTCATCGTGACCTCGTGCCCCTGGTGCGAGCAGAACCTCTCGCAGTACACGTCCACCAAGGACCTGCTCGAACTGGTCGCCGAATGCATCAAGCAGGAACGATAGTTGAAGATGCACCATTGGTGCCTGGCACCCCGGGGGCCTTTGCGTTATCTGGTGGCGCTGCGCAGTAGAAGCAGGCTGCCCTCGGAGCAGGAGTTCATCGCGGCGACCGCCGGGCACTTGGCCTGAAACATGAAGAAGGACTCCCGCTCACAGTCCTCGAGCGTCTCCCAGTTTCCCTGCCCCTTGGATATGACCAGGTCTGCCGCGTCAAAGGCCGCCCTGAACTCGGCCGTGGTCCGTTCCAGCACCGTGCCGGGCATCTCCGAGCCGCTGGAGATGATCCGCGCCAGGCCATCGATGCCGACATCGCGCGCTTCCTTCTCCGTGACGTCGTTGATGATCGGCCCGGCCCGCACCGCGACGGTCACCGCGAGCCCTTCGCGCGACTCGAGCATCGTCTCGATGAGCACCCGGTCGAAGACTATCTCGCCGCTATTGTCCGCGACAAGCAGGACACTGGCGGCTCTGTCGAGCTCGCTCGCGAAAGCGGGGTAGTGCTTGAGGTCGCTCTCCCCGTGCGTCGCCTCGAGCACGCTCTTCTCGAGGTCGAAGCTCGCCTGGGCGCCCGGGTCGACGACATTCCCCGCGATGGCCAGCCTCACCGCCATCAGGAGCGGATCGTCCGCCGCCGCGACCGTTTCGCGCAGCCAGGGAACGATCTCCATCACCGCGTCGTTCTGCTTCCGCTTCTGGTCCTCGAACGGGTCAGGGTTGCCGGACATCTCGCGGATCATCCGGTAGAGGCCCTCGCCGGCTTCCGGAGGGGTGATGTCGCGGGACGCCGAGCGCGCAAGGTGGTCGGCCGCGGCCCACATCGCCCGGTGATGAAAGTCCACGTCGTCGCTGGCGAGCCTGCAGGCCGACAGAGCCTGCCGCATCGCGCAGACGTAACACTCGGGAAGTACTTTCATCGGTCCGCTTTCGTGAATGCAATAAAAGGGGTCTGGATTAATAAGAAGACGG
>PMJJ01000056.1:0-147 GCA_003157385.1 Actinomycetota bacterium
CTTGGCGTCCTCCACCAGTTGGGCTGTCTTGCCGAAGAAGGTATACATGGCGGTCGCGATGACCAGGGCGTCCATCTCTCCTTGTTTGGCGATGGAGCCTGCATAGGAGACGTCCCCTGCATGCTTGTCCACCGGCAGCGATTCGCC
>PMJJ01000056.1:214-8626 GCA_003157385.1 Actinomycetota bacterium
GCCTTCTTCTCCTGCCAGAACCCGATCCCGGCGTTCAAGAGCAGGAGAACCATGATGATGCCGAAGTCCTCCCAGTGTGCGATGGCGCCCGAGATGATGGCGGCGACCTCGATCATCCAGGGGATCGGCCCCCAGAAGTAGTGGAGGAACTTCAGCAGGTGGTTGGCCTTCTTCTCCGGGATCTCGTTGTAGCCGAACTCAGCGAGGCGCTCTGCAGCCTGGGTCGAAGTCAGTCCGTCGCGCGATGAAGAGAGTCTGTCCAGGAGGTCTTCAGTGTCCGTCTCATGCGCCAGGCGCGCATCCAGCTGCCCGTCCGTCATGATTCTGTCTTATCGCTGGATTTGGTCTCCAACCTCTTGATGTCACGGCCCGCGAACACGTCGACCGCCTTACTCTTCAGCTGGGAGTAACCCAGGTTGAATGCCCCTAATGACTCCTGCAACTGGGCGGTCCGTTCACGGCCCATCTTCCTCAAGACCTTCTGTAGGTATTTCGCCCGGTAGTCGTTGACGTTCTCGACCAGATCAATTCCATCGGGAGTCAGAAGGAGTGCAACCCTGCGGCGGTCATCGGTGTTTGTCAGCCTGGTAAGAAGCCCCTTGCCCTCCAGTTTCTCTAAGATACCCGTGATCGCGGGTTGGGAAACGTCGAGCATCTTCGCGATGTCGATGGGGGTATCCGTCCCGTTATAGACCATGTCGAGGATACGGAACTGGGCCACGGTCACGTTCTCGTAGCCCCCATGGATTAGCGACTCGGCCAGTATGTTGACCATTATCTTCGAGGCAGAAAGAATGCTGTGCTCGATATCCCCCAACGCTTCAGCCCTGGTCATCTCAAGCCTCCTGAGTTGTAATCCCTAATGCCTATTACTTAACCCCAACAATACTTAACTACATTAAGTATATATTCTGTGCGGTTTCAGCGCAAGTTGTGCAGAGGGAACAGGCGTGGAACTTTGACTTTCCGTACTCTACGGAACACTAGTGGTGTCGGAGGGGGGACTCGAACCCCCATGGAGCTTCGCTCCACAAGGCCCTCAACCTTGCGCGTCTACCAAATTCCGCCACTCCGACATATGTGGCAAGCGTACTGAAACTGCGGCCTGCGCCGCGGGTCAGGCGAGGTTCTCGCCCGATGGGTGGGAATTCGCCGCGGGTGCGGCTTTTTCCCGCTTCCTGCTGGGAACGAGATTGCGCCACGGAGTGTACTCTCTCTGGCGCTGCTTGTCTATTATGCGGAGGGCGTAGAAGTTGTTCCTGCCCAGCAGCCCCTTGAGATAGCCCTGGCGGCCGACGATCTCGAGCTCGTCACCGTCCTCGAGCTTCGGCGGCAAGCGGAAGGACCTCTTGAACCAGACGTGCTTGGTGGCGCCATCATCGTCCACCAGGTCGAACGAGATATCAAAGCTGAACACGCTCGAGTTGCTCGATCGCTTCTTGGAGAAAGTCTGGAAGGGATTCGTGGATATGTTCTGTACAACCCCAGAAACTTGCTCTTTCATCGCACCCCTTCTCGTCTCGGCCCGGCAAAGCGCTTCGGCTCAGCGCCACCCCACCACTGATTCTATGATAATAACCGGACCGGTGAAAGGGGGATTCCCGCGGGGACAACAGTTCAGGTGAACAGTCCCCTGATCCGGTCGAGCAGGAGGTCGGCAAGTTCTGTCTTGGACACGAGGACCAGGGCGGGGTCCGGGTCGTCGACGCTGACGACGGCCGCGAGGTCAGTGGTCGAGCCAAAGCCCGAGCCGGCTTCCCCCACCTTGTTGGCGACAATGAGATCCAGCTTCTTTTCCGCCAGTTTCTTCCTGGCGTTCGCCACCACGTCGTCCGTCTCGGCGGCGAAGCCGACGACGATGCGGCCATCCTTTCGGGGAGCGACCGCTTTGAGGATATCGTCAGTCGCTTCGAACTTGAGCTCCGGCACTCCCCCGGTCTTCTTCATCTTGCTTGCCGACTTCTCAACGGGAGTGTAGTCCGCGACCGCCGCCGCCATCACCAGCACCTCAGACCCCTCGAGGTTCTCGAGCACCGACGTAAGCATCTCGGCGGCCGACACCACGCTTATGAGCGTCACACCGGCAGGGCACGGAACGTCGACAGGCCCCGAGATCAGGGTCACCCGTGCTCCTCGCCTGGCCGCCCTCTCCGCCACTGCGTAGCCCATCATTCCCGTAGAAGGGTTGGACAGGAATCGCACCGGGTCGATGTACTCACGCGTGGGCCCGGCGGTCACCAGGATGCGTCTGCTGTCGAGATCCGCCGACAGCGACAGCTCGCGCTCGATCGCCGACATTATCTCTGCCGGCTCGGCCATGCGGCCCGCACCCTCGGTGCGGCAGGCGAGCTCTCCCTCGCAGCCTTCCACGATGATCGCGCCCATCTCGCCGATGCGCCTCATGTTGTTCCGGGTCGCGGGGTTGAGGTACATGCGGGTGTTCATCGCGGGCGCCACGATGACCGTGCCGCGAGCCGCCAGCAGGGTGGTGGAGAGAAGGTCGTCCGCGATGCCTCCCGCCATCTTCGCGATGATGTTAGCGGTCGCCGGCGCGACCACGATCAGGTCCGCCTCGTCACTCATGGATATATGCGGGAAGGGAGAACCCGGGTCGGACCACAGGGTGGTGGCGACCGGGTTGCCCGTCAGCGTCCGGAAAGTCAGCGGCGTTACGAACTTCTGGCCCGACTCGGTCATCATGACCTTGACGTCGGCGCCCGCCTTGACCAGCAGCCTGGCCAGCTCCGCGACCTTATAGGCGGAGATACCCCCGCAAACGCCCAGGAGCACCTTCTTGCCTGCCAGATCAGACATGGCTACTTAGCCTCGCCGTCCTCGAACTCATCGTCCTCACCGGTCGGCCGGTCGTACTCTATCTTGCCGTCGGCGATCTCCTCGAGGGCGATCGTCAGGGGCTTCTTCGATATGTCCTCGAGCCTCATCGGGGCAACGCCTCCGAGCCCTTCTCCAAGCCGCTTCTGGAAGTTCGTTATCTGCCTCGCCCGCTTGGCGGACTCTATCACCAGCGTGAACTTGTTCTCGGAGTGGTCGAGAAGCGTCTCGATCCTCGGGTTTACCATCGTCATCTTTTCTTCCATCTAGGCGTTCTCCCCTTTCAGGATTCGAATAAGCCTTGCGACGGCCTCGTCGAGGTCGTCATTCACTATCTTCTCGGTAAACTCCCGGTCCCCCACCTCGAGCTCCCAGGGAGCGACTTCGAGCCTCTTGCTTATCTCCGCCGCGTCGTCGGTGTCCCGCGCCGCCAGGCGCTCCCTCAGGTGATCCTCGCAGGGCGGCCTCACGAAGATGAGGCGAGCCTCCGGCACCTTGCGCTTCACGTCGAGCGCGCCCTTCACGTCGATCTCGAGCAGCACGTCCTCGCCTCGCTCCAGCGCATCCTCGACCGGGGCCCGCAGCGTCCCGTAACGCTTGCCGTACACGTCTTCCCACTCCAGGAAGGCTTCCTCCTCGACCAGGTGTTCGAACTTCTCGTCCGTGATGAAGCTGTAGTCCACCCCGTCGACTTCCCCTGCCCTTTGCGGCCGGGTCGTCGCCGATACCGACAGGTGGAGGCTCACAGACTCGAGCGCCTTCTTGATCACCGACGTCTTGCCCGCCCCAGAGGGCCCGGCCACGACAAAGAGCCTCCCCCGTTTCATCGCCACGCACCTTCCGGCGACAAGCGCGGTCGACTGGCTTTGACGAAGTGGGGACAGCGCCTTTCGGTGACTACATAGATTATAGGGAATCCGAGGCGATGCGTAAAACCGGACATGGCCCTCCTAAGTATGCCGGCTGCCCGGTGCGTCCAGTTCAGCACCCCTGGCGCACAGCGGACATTCGTCCGGCTCCCATTTGTCGGCAGTGACTCGGGCGAGCGAGACCACCTCGCGGCCGGCCTCATCGATGTCTCCTCTCTGCACGATGCAGCCAAGGTTGACGACCTCGGCCCCGGCCTCCTCGACCAGGCTCGCCAGCTCCAGTATCGACCCGCCGGTGGTGATGACGTCCTCGACCAACAGCACCCTGGCTCCCGGCTCAAGGTCGAATCCGCGTCGGAGGGTCATCGCGCCGTCGACGCGCTCCGCGAAGATCGACTCGCAGCCAAGCGCCGCGGCGGTGGTGAACCCGATGACCACCGCGCCCAGCGCCGGGCTCAATACTACGTCCACCGGTTTACCCACGGCCTGCGCGATCGCTCGGCCGGCGGCCAGCGCGAGCCCCGGGTCCTTCAGCAGTTGAGAGCACTGGACGTACGTGTCGCTGTGAAGGCCCGAGGAAAGCTTGAAATGCCCTCTCTGGAGCGCACCGCAGCCGTAGAGCGCCTCGAGCGCGTCGAACTCCTCATCCATTGCTCTCTCCCGCTCCATCCGCCGGCCCGCCCCTGGCGTTCTCGAGCATCTGTCTGGCGACACCAAGCGGGTCCTCCGCCCTGTACAGCGGCCGTCCCACGACCAGATAATCCGCGCCGGACTTCATGGCGTCCGATGGCGTGGCGACCCTCTTCTGGTCGTCCGTGCCTGAGCCGGGCAGCCTGACCCCCGGTGTTATCAGTATCATCCCGGCGCCGACCTCGCGGCGCACCAGCAGCGTCTCCAGCGGGCTCGAGACCAGCCCGTCGAGCCCCGAGTCACGCGCGAGCTTCGCCAGCCGAACAACCTGCTCCTCGATAGACTCGTGTATCCCTATCTTCTTCAGGGCCAGCAGGTCGAAGCTGGTGAGAACGGTAACGCCGATAAGCAACGGCCTTGAGATGCCCCTGGCCTCGCAGTGTTCCCTGACCGCCTGGTTCGCCGCGCGCATCATCTCCTGACCCCCCAGCGTGTGCAGCGTCAGCATCAACGGCTCGTGCTCGCACAGCGCCAGGCAGGCCGAGGACACAGTGTTGGGGATATCCATCATCTTGATGTCCAGGAAGATCTCGAAGCCGTCGCCACGCAGCGCCTCCACCGCGCCGATACCGGCGGTCGAGAACAGCTGCAGCCCGATCTTTACTATGTCCACGCACGGCCTCACCTGGTCGGCCAGCCTCCTGGCTTCATCGAGGTCGGAAGTGTCTAGCGCCATGATGAGCGGGCTCAGGTGCTCGAGTCTTTTCTCTCTCAATATTCCTCCTTGTCCGCCGCCAGGCCGAATATCAGGCCCGGCGAGCACAAAGTCTTCATCACCAGGTCTTCAGCCCACCGATCAATTCTTTTGCCGACGTCGCCCCCGCGCGCTCTATTGCCGCTCCAAGCCCATCGACCACCGTCAGGGCTCGCGTGGGGTCCTGGAAAACCGCGCTGCCGAGCGAGACCGCGGTCGCCCCCGCCAGCAGGAACTCCACGACGTCGGCGGAGTCGTATACCCCGCCCCCGCCGATGATCGGAAGTCCGGTCGCGCGGTAGCAGTCCCACACGGCCTTGAGCGCCACCGGCTTGATCGCCGGCCCGGAGAGCCCGCCGGTCACCGCGCCGAGCCTGGGCCTGCGACGCTCTATGTCTATCGCCATCCCCGGGATGGTGTTTATGAGCGAGAGACCTGATGCCCCCGCCTGGCCGGCGGCGTCCGCGACCCTGGTTATGTCGCCCACCGCAGCGGACAGTTTAACGAACGTCGGCAGCGAGCAGTTCTCCCGGACGGCCTTCACCACCGCCTTGGTGGCGTTGGGGTCGACCCCGAACTGTATGCCGCCCCTCTCCACGTTCGGGCACGATACGTTGACCTCGATGCCCGCGAACCCTCCGGCGCTCTGGAGCATCGCTCCCAGGCGCGCGAACGCCCTGACCGTCTCGCCCGCGATGCTCGCGAAGACCGGCAGGCCCAGGTCGGCCAGCTCCGGCAGCACGCGGTCGATGAGAGCCTCGATCCCTACGTTCTCGAGCCCTATCGAGTTGAGCATTCCCGAGGACGTCTCCCATATCCGTGGCTCGCGGTTCCCCTTGCTCGGCTCCACCGTGACCGACTTGAGGACGATCCCCCCCAGTCGCGAAAGTTCGATGACCGGCGCGAGCTCGCTGCCGTAGCCGGCGGTGCCGGACGCCAGCATAACGGGGTTCGCCAGCGCTATGCCCGCAAGGTCTGTCTTCAGGTCTATCTCAGCCATGTGCCCAACCGTTCCTCAAGATGCACCACTGGTACCTGGCACCGGTGGTGCGTTCCAGGTCACTTGCGTCGAGTCGAAGACCGGGCCGTCCGTGCAGACGCATAGGTTCGCGCCGTCCGCGCCTTCTCTCACACATCCCCGGCACGCGCCGATGCCGCACGCCATACGCGAGTCGAGCGACACCTCACAGGGTACGCCGCGGTGTTCACAAGCGCGAGCCACTACCGCCATCATCGGCTCCGGCCCACAGGTGTAGACTTTCGTATGACCGTTCCGGGAAAGCTGCGACGCGGCCGCGTCGCAGACCAGCCCTTTGACGCCGATGGTCCCGTCGTCGGAGAAAATCTCGACTCCGCCCTTCAGTGTGGCCATTGCCGGTATGTACTTATCCTTGGTGGAGATGCCCACCATCAGGTCGTACTCCCGCCCCTCCTTGTCCAGCGTGCTCGCCAGGTAGTGCAGCGGGGCGAACCCCGCGCCGCCCGCGACGATCAGCGCCCTGCCCTGGTCCAGAGGCCGGAAGCCGCGTCCCAGCGGGCCGAGCACACGGACCGACTGACCGACCTCGAGCGCACAGAGCCTCGCAGTCCCCCAGCCGACCACCTCTATCATCATGGAGAGTATCAGACCGCCCGACTGCTCCCTGGCGTCAAGGACCCCCATCGGCCTCGGCAACAGGTGCTCCCGCCCGCCGCCGCAGTCGACCTGGTAGAACTGGCCCGGCGCCGGCACCGGCACGACCCCCTCGATATCGAAGGTGAGCACGTACACACCCCAGGCCACGTCGTCGCGCCTCTTCAGCGCCGCCGTCGAAACAGCCGGCGCGGCTCGCTCCACGCTCTCACTCATTGCCCGCCTCCGCCTGCTCTTTGGCTATGGCCGCGTGGTACTCCTGGATGCTCTTGACCTTGAGGCCGCTCTTTTTGAGTGCCTTGATCCCCATTATGACGATGGTGGCAAGCTCGATAGTCGTCAAGCAAGGCACGCCGTTCATCGTCGCCTCGGTCCTGATGGCGTAGCCACTCCCCCTGGTCCCGCGCCCCTCTGGCACGTTGATGATAAGGTCGATCTGCCCCTCCCTGATGAAATCGACCACGTCGGGCTTGCCCTCGCCGACCTTGTTCACGGTCTCGACCTCGATGCCTTGCTCGCGGATGCGCTCGGCGGTGCCAACGGTGGCCAGCATCCTGAAGCCCTCCTCCGTGAGCCGCCTGGCTATGAACGCCGCCTCGCCCTTCTTCCTGTCGGGGACGCTGATGAACGCGGTCCCAGAGACCGGGAAATCGTTGTAGGAGGCGATCTGCGACTTGACCATCGCCATACCGATGCCCGTGTCCGAGCTGGGCGAGTAGTCGTCGATGCCCATCACTTCGCCGGTGGACTTCATCTCCGGGCCGAGGACCGTGTCGACTCCCGGGAAGCGCACGAACGGGAGCACGGCTTCCTTGACCGCCACGTGCTTGAGCGAGGAGAACCTGTCACCCTCCAGCCCGAGCTCATCGAGCGTCTGGCCCAGCGCGATGCGTGTGGCCATCTTGGCCAGCGGTATGCCGATGGTCTTGCTCACGAACGGGACGGTTCGGCTGGCGCGAGGGTTGACCTCGAGCACGAACACCTCACCCTCCTTGACCGCGTACTGTATGTTGATGAGCCCGACCACCCCCAGCTCCAGGGCGAGCTTTTCGGTGTTGCGCGTGATGACCTCTTTCTCCTGGTTGGACAGGAACGGCGGCGGTATCACGCAGGCGGAGTCGCCGGAATGGATGCCGGCCTCCTCGACGTGCTCCATTATCGCGCCGATGAACACCCGCCTGCCGTCGCAGAGCGCGTCGACGTCGATCTCTTTTGCGTCCTCCAGGAACCGGTCGACCAGCACCGGGTGCTCGGGCGACGCCTTCACCGCCGACTTCATGTAGTGCTGCATCATCTCGTCGGAGTAGACGATCTCCATCGCCCGCCCGCCCAGCACGTATGACGGCCTCACCAGCACCGGGTAGCCGATGCGGTTCGCGATCTCGATGGCACCGTCCACAGAGGTCGCCGTGCCGTCCTCGGGGTGCTGTATCTTCAGCTTCTTGAGCATGTTGCCGAACAGCTCGCGGTCCTCGGCGCGGTCGATCGCGGACGGCGACGTCCCCAGGATCTTCACCCCGGCCTGCTCGAGCGGGATCGCCAGCTTCAGCGGGGTCTGACCTCCCAGCTGGATGATCGCGCCCATGGGCTTCTCGCGCTCCACGATGTTCATCACGTCCTCGAACGTGAGCGGCTCGAAGAACAGGCGGTCGCTGGTGTCGTAGTCGGTTGAGACGGTCTCGGGGTTGCAGTTG
>PMJJ01000056.1:8647-16717 GCA_003157385.1 Actinomycetota bacterium
CTCGTCCTCGTAGGTCGAGTAGTAATACGGGGTGTATGCCTCGAACTCGGCCGCGCAGGTGTCGACCGACTTGAACACCGCGTTGATGCCGCGCCCCTGCCTGCCTCTTCGCACCTCCAGCTCGCTGGAGGAGAAAAGCCTGCCCAGCTCGATGTCGGAGAAGCCGAAGCGCTTGGCCTCGCGCAACAGGTCGTCGGGCACACCCGCCAGGTCATAGCCCGCGAGCAGGGCCTCCATCTCGGCTATCTGCTGCAGGTTGTCGAGGAACCAGGGGTCTATCCCGGTGCGCCGGTATATCTCGTCGACGCCCATGTTCTCCTGCAGCGCGTGGTAGATCTGGTAGAGCCTGTCGTGGCTGGCGATCTCGAGCTCCTCGGGAAGCTGGTCGACCGGCGTGTCCTCGAGGTCGCGCAGGCTGTACCTGTCGATCTCCAGCGAGCGCACGGCCTTCTGCATGGCCTCCTTGAAGGTGCGGCCGATGGCCATCACCTCTCCCACCGACTTCATCCTGGTGGTGAGCACCTGGTCGGCGCCGGGGAACTTCTCGAACGCCCACCGCGGGACCTTCACCACGCAGTAGTCGATGGTTGGCTCGAAGCAGGCCGGCGTCTCGCGGGTGATGTCGTTGGGTATCTCGTCCAGCGTGTATCCGACCGCGAGCTTCGCGGCGATCTTGGCGATGGGAAACCCGGTCGCCTTAGACGCGAGCGCACTGGAGCGCGAGACCCGCGGGTTCATCTCGATGACCACCACGTGCCCCGTCTCCGGCTCGACCGCGAACTGGATGTTGGAGCCGCCGGTCTCGACGCCTATCTCGCGCATGATGTCGATGGAGGCGTTGCGCAGCACCTGATACTCGACGTCGGTCAGCGTCTGGGCGGGGGCCACCGTGATGGAGTCGCCGGTGTGNNCCATCGGGTCGAAGTTCTCGATCGGGCAGACTATGACCACGTTGTCCTTCTTGTCGCGCATGACCTCGAGCTCGTACTCCTTCCAGCCCTTCACCGACTTCTCGATCAGTATCTCGGTGATGGGCGAGAGGTCCAGGCCGTGCCTGGCGACCTCCATGAATTCGTCCATGTCGTAGACCAGGCCTCCCCCGCCGCCGCCCAGCGTGAACGAGGGCCTGATGACCAGCGGGAACCCCAGCTTCCTGGCGATGCTCCTGGCCTCGGGGAGCGAGTAGGCGAAGTCGCTCTCGGGCAGGTCGAGCCCGATGTTGCGCATCGCCTCCTTGAAGAGGTTGCGGTCCTCCGCCTTGCTGATGACCTCGTGGCGGGCCCCTATCAGCTCCACCCCGAAGCGGTCCAGCACGCCGCTCTCCGCGAGGGACACCGAAACGTTGAGGCCGGTCTGGCCCCCCAGGGTCGGCAGCAGCGCCTGCGGCCGCTCGCGCTCGATTATCTTGGCGACCCACTCGGGCGTTATGGGCTCGATGTAGGTGCGGTCGNNCTGGGTGCCGGAGTAGTCGAACTCACATGCCTGGCCGATGACGATGGGCCCGGAGCCGATGATCAGGATCTTCTCTATGTCCTGGCGGCGCGGCATCTAGTGCTCCGTCCCATAGATACCCTGGCGCCAGCCTTTCATCAGGTCGAGGAAATCGGCGAACAGGTATCGCGAGTCGTGCGGGCCCGGCGAGGCCTCCGGGTGGTACTGTACCGAGAACGCGCCGGCCCCGTTGCAGCGCATCCCCTCGGAAGTGTTGTCGTTGAGGTTCCAGTGGGTGAGCTCGATCTCGCCGAACTCGCAGCCCGCCAGGCTCTCGGTGTCGACGGCGAAGCCGTGGTTCTGGGCGGTGATCTCGACCCGCCCGGTCGCCTTGTGCATGACCGGCTGGTTGGCCCCCCTGTGGCCGAACTTGAGCTTGTAAGTCTGGCCTCCCAGCGCGAGACCGAGCAGCTGGTGCCCCAGGCAGATGCCGAACACCGGCCTGGAGCCGATCAGGCCCCTGATGCTCTCGATCGCGTAGGTGACAGCGGCCGGGTCCCCGGGCCCGTTGGAAAGGAACACTCCGTCAGGCTCCATCGCCAGGATCTCGTCGGCGGTGGTGCTGGCGGGTACCACCGTCACCCTGCAGCCGAGCCCGGTCAGGATCCTGAGGATGTTTCGCTTGATGCCGAAGTCGAACGCCACGACCTCGAAGTCGCACGAGCCCGGCGCGACGTCGTCCCAGACGTACGGCTCGGAGATGGTGACCTCCTTGACCAGGTCGCGTCCCACCAGCCCCGGCGCCTTCTCGAGCTTGGCAAGAAGGCTCTCGCGGTCGAGGTCGGTGCTGGAGAGCGCCGCCTCCATCGCGCCCCTGGTGCGGATGTGCCGGGTGAGCGCGCGCGTGTCGATGCCCTCGAGCCCGACTATGCCGTTCTTCACCAGGAACCCGTCCAGGTCGCCGGAGGCCCTCCAGTTCGAGAGCCGCCTGGACGACTCCCTCACGATGAAGCCCCCCATGTAGATCCTCGAGGACTCGAAGTCCTGATCGTTCACGCCGTAGTTGCCGATCAGCGGGTGAGTCATGTTGACCATCTGGCCGGCGTACGAGGGGTCGGTCAGTATCTCCTGGTAGCCCGCCATGCTGGTGTTGAAGCAGACCTCGCCGAAGAACTCGCCGTCGGCTCCGAAGGAGATCCCCTCGTAGTTGGTGCCGTCCTCCAGCACCAGCAGGGCGTGTTTTCTTCCTCTCATGTCCATTACCATGCTCGGCTCAACCTCTTGATCTCATCTGTTCAACTGGCTTTGCTTCTGACCGTTGCCACCCCGGTTCTTGACCTGCGACAGGACCGCGTCGCGCCCCGAGGTCAACTGGCCGTCCTTGACGACCAGCGCTCCCCGGAAGATCGTGTGCTTGACCTTGCCGCGCAGCGACCAGCCGGCATAGGGCGTGTTGCGGGAGCGCGATTTGAACGCCGTGGGATCGACGGTCCACACCTGCTCGGGGTCGAACACGACCAGGTTGGCGGGCAGGCCTTCCTCGACCGCCGGCAGGTAACCCCAGCGCTCCATCTTCATCAGCCGCGCGGGGGCGACCGTCATCTTCGAGATCGCGTCCTCCATCGTGAGCACGCCCTCGCCCACCAGCCTGGTTATCACCAGGCCCAGCGCGGTCTCGAGCCCGACACAGCCGAACTCGGCCCTGTCGAACTCGGTCTCCTTCTCGTGTGGCGCGTGGGGCGCGTGGTCGGTGGCGATCACGTCGATCGTCCCGTCCGCGAGAGCCTCCAGCAGGGCGGCCACGTCGGCCTTCGAGCGCAGCGGGGGGTTCATCTTGAGGTTGGTGTCGTATCCCATCAGGCTCGAGTCGTCCAGCGAGAAGTGGTGGGTCGCGACCTCGCAGGTAACGGGCAGGCCTCGCTTCTTGGCGTCGCGAACGAGCTCGACCGAGCCGGCGGTCGACAGGTGCGCGAGGTGCAGGTGCGCGCCGGTCTTCTCCGCCAGGCAGATGTCCCTGAAGACGCCGATCCGCTCGGACTCCGGCGGGATGCCGCGCAGCCCCAGGAAGGTCGAATAGTAACCCTCGTTCATCTGGCCGTCCGCGGACAGGCTCGGCTCCTCGCTGTGGGAGATGATCAGCGCGTCAAACGTGCGCGCGTACTCCATCGCGCGGCGCATGATCTCCGAGTCGGCCACCGGGCTGCCGTCGTCGCTGAACCCTTTGACGTGAGCGCGGCAGGTGCCCATCTCGCCCATCGGCGCCAGAGCCTGACCCTGCCTGCCCTGGGTCACCGCGCCGTGCGGCAGTACCATGCAGAGCCCCTCGTCCTCACCGCGGTCGAACACGTACTCGGCGACAGAGGAGTTGTCTATAGACGGGTCGGTGTTGGGCATGCAGAAGACGGCCGAGTAGCCTCCGCAGGCCGCGGCCCTGCTGCCGCTGCCGACGTCTTCCTTGTACTCCATCCCGGGCTCGCGCAGGTGGGCGTGCATCTCGACCAGGCCCGGTGCGACGATGCACCCCGAGGCGTCGAGGACCTCGTAGCTCTCCGCCCGCAGGCCCCGCCCGATCTTCTGGATGAGGCCACCTTTGACCTTGATGTCGGCTTCGCCGGTAAACCCCTGCGGGAACGTCAGCACCGTCGCGGCTTTTATCAGTATCCCATCAGCCATGGCTACCCCCCAGGACATCGTAGAGGACCGCCATCCGCACCGCCACGCCCGCGGAGACCTGCCCCGTGATGACCGATTCGACTTCGTCCGCGACGCCGGAGGCGATCTCCACCCCGCGGTTCATCGGCCCGGGGTGCATGACCAGCGGCTTGCGTTTCAGCCTGTTCCAGCGCGTCTGGGTGAGTCCGTACTGCAGTGTGTACTCGCGCAGCGACGGAAAGCGCGACTGGTTGACGCGCTCCATCTGGATCCGCAGCAGGTAGAGGACGTCGCACCAGTCGAGCGCTTCATCGAGTGAGCCTGTGACACGGGCGCCCATCTCCTCCACCCGCTCGGGAAGCAGCGAGCGCGGCGCGACCAGCATCACCTTGGCCCCGACCTTGTTCAGCGCGTGGATGTTGCTGCGTGCGACCCGGGAGTGATCGATGTCACCCACGATCGCCACGTTGAGGCCCTCGAGCCCGCCGAGTCGCTCGCGCATCGTGAAGAGATCGAGGAGCGCCTGGGTGGGGTGCTCGTGCATGCCGTCGCCGGCGTTTATGACCGAGCAGTCCACCCACCCGGTCAGCAGGTGCGGAGCGCCCGCGCTCTTGCAGCGTATCACCACCGCGTCGACTCCCATCGCCACGATGGTCTTGCCCGTGTCCTTCAGGCTCTCGCCCTTGGAGAGGCTGCTGTCGCTGGTGGCGAAGTTCATCACGTCCGCGGAGAGCCGCTTGGCGGCGACCTCGAAGGACATGCGGGTGCGGGTGCTGGGCTCCAGGAACAGGTTGACGATGGTGCGCCCGCGAAGCGCCGGGACTTTCTTCACCGGCCTGTTGGACACCTCGGCGAATGAGCGCGCGGAATCGAGAAGCTTGTATATCTCCTCGGAATCGAGCTCGGATATCGAGAGCAGGTGCTTGTGCCCGTTTGCGCCCGGCATCACTCCTCCTCTCCGATCTCTACCATGTCGACCCCGTCTGTCTCCACCAGCGAAAGCTTGACCTTCTCGTCGCCGGCGGTGGGCAGGTTCTTGCCCACGTAGTCGGCCCGTATAGGCAGCTCGCGGTGTCCGCGGTCGACCAGCACCGCCAGCTGTACAGAGCGAGGGCGCCCGAAGTCCATCAGGGCGTCCATGGCGGCCCTGATGGTGCGGCCGGTGAAGAGGACGTCGTCGACGATGACGACCTGCTTGTCGTTGATGTCGAAGTCGATCTGGGTGACGCCGACGGCCGCTGCGCTGCCCCTGGTGGCGATGTCGTCGCGGTAGAAGGAGACGTCCAGCTCGCCGACCTCGACCACGCCACCCTCGATCTTCTCGATGGTGCCGGCCAGGCGCCTGGCCAGGAATACCCCTCTGGTGCGGATTCCGACCAGTGTCATATCGCCCGAGCCCTTGTTGCGCTCAAGTATCTCGTGAGAGATGCGCCGCACGATGCGGGAGATGTCGTCGGCGTCGAGCACCCTGGCGCGGGACTTGAAGGCCATCACGCTCCTCCGATCGATGAAAACGAAAGGAACGGGTCAGACCCCTTCTTTACGTATTGCGATGCGTAGCAGGCTCGCGGGTCGGCATAAAAAAACGCCTTCCCGCGAGGCGGCAAGGTGTTTTTCCGGTCGTGCACTTCCACGTTCCTTCCTTGCTAGCCTCTCCGGACTAGATTAAAGGTTTTGGTAACTTTACCACTGTTCTAATCCTCTGACAAGGACAGAGTTCCCGCCTCTCTGTCCCGGTTGACCCGCCCCAGCAGGCCGTTCACGAACTTCCCCGAATCCTCCGTCGAGAACGACTTGGCGAGCTCGACCGCCTCGTCGATCGTCACGCCTGGTGGTATGTCGGTGAAGAAGATCTCGTAGACTGCCATCCGCAGGAGGTTGCGGTCCACACGGGGCATCCGATCGATGTCCCAGCCCTCGGCATAGCCCTGGATGACATCGTCGATCTCTTTGCGGTGGTCCGTCACGCCCGTGATGACCTCGTAGGCGAACTCACCGGGTGGATCCTCTCCCACCTCGCGCTTGGCGTCTATCACCTCGCGCAGGCTGGTGCGGTTGATGTCCATCTCGAAGAGAAAGCGCAGCGCCGCCCGTCGCTGGTGGCTGCGGCTGCTCTGCCCTTTCGCCATCCTCAGACCCTCTCGATGTAGCGCCCCGTCCGGGTGTCGACCTTGACTCCGTCGCCCTCGTTGACGAACAGCGGCACGTGCAGCACCAGGCCGGTCTCCAGCGTGACCGGCTTGGTCGCACCGCTCGACGTATCGCCCTTCATCCCCGGCTCGGCCTTAGCCACCTTGAGCCTCACCGCCGCGGGCAGCTCGATGGTCACAGCCTTCCCATTTCGCATGAACACGCTCAAATCCTGGTTCTCGACCAGGAAGTCCGCGGACTCCCCCACCACCTCGGGGGGCACCGAGACCTGCTCGTAGTTCTCAGAATCCATGAAGATGTTGTTGTCTCCGTCCTTGTAGAGGAACTGCATCTTCCTGTGCTCGAGCACCGCCTCCTCGACCTTCTCGCCAGCCCTGAACGTCTTGTCGACGACCTGCCCGGTCTCGACGTTCTTTAACTTGGTGCGCACGAAAGCGGCGCCTTTGCCGGGCTTCACGTGCTGGAACTCGACAATGCGCATGAGGGACCCGTCCATGTCGATGACGAGGCCGTTCCTGAAGTCAGCCGTGGATGCTATGGTCCTATCTCCTGTTTGGTGCTTTCTGCGTCGCGATTATACCGCATCGCGTGCCGCGCCTGCGTTACGCGGGGTGTGGTCGCGCGAAGTGCCGATGCCTGCTCGGCCGCCCGGCGCCGCTGCCCAAGGCGGCGCGTTTAGACTAGAATATTGACATCGATGCGGGCGTGAAGGCCTCCCGTGCAGGTGGCAGGCGCCGCGGCACGGGAGCTGAAATTCACGAAAGCAGCTATGCAAGGGATATCTCTCATAATGCCGGCCTACAACGAGGCCGACATCATCTACAGGACGGTGTGCGAGTCCGCCGGGGTACTCGAGTCCATCGGCGGCCCCAACGAGATCATCGTGGTCGACGACGGAAGCAGCGACGACACGGCGCTCGAAGCCGGCAGGGCGGCGCGGGAGTTCCCTGGCGTCAAAGTGGTGCGACTCCCCGATAACCAGGGCAAGGGGAACGCGCTGCGTCGCGGCTTCCAGGTCTCCAGGTACGACCTGGTCTGCTTCCTCGACGCCGACCTCGACCTGCATCCCTCGCTGATCGGCAAGCTCCTCGAGGTGATGGATGACAGCGGCGCCGACATCGTGATAGGGAGCAAGCGGCACCCCGAGTCCCAACTCTCCTACCCGCGACTGCGGCGCCTCTACAGCGCCGTGTACTACTGGCTGACACTCGCCCTGTTCCACCTTCCCGTCAAAGATACCCAGACCGGCATCAAGGTCTTCAGGCGCGAGGTCCTGGAGAAGACATTCCCGCGCCTGGTCATCAAGAGATACGCACTCGACCTCGAGCTGCTCGCGGCCGCGCACCACCTCGGATATACCGTCGCGGAGGCGCCGGTCAATCTCGACTTCCAGAGGATCAGCGGCAGGATCAAGTGGGACGACGTGCGCAACATCATCGTCGACACCATGGCGGTGTTCTACCGGCTGAGGATCCTCAAATACTACAGCAGCCCTCTCATGGGAGTTGTCGAACGCGAGCCCTCGATAACCGTGGTCATCCCCTGCGCCGTGCCGGACGCCCTCACCGACGATTGCCTGCGCAAGTGCGAGAACCTGAACTACTCCAACTACGACATCGAGCTGGTCTGCGACAGCGTCGAGGGCGTCGACATGGGTCCCGCCCCGCCCGGCAGCGAGGTCATCGGCTCGGGGCCCACCGGGCCGCCCAGCAAGAGTAACCTCGGCGTCTCGCGCAGCGACGCCGAGATCGTAGCGTTCCTGGACGCGGACGCCTGGCCCGACTACGACTGGCTGAAGAACGCGGTGCCCTACTTCGAGGACGCCGGCGTGGCGGC
>PMJJ01000074.1:0-6868 GCA_003157385.1 Actinomycetota bacterium
GACAATTGGAAGACCTCGCCGTTGAACTCGACAGCATAAAAAAGACTTACCGGATCGCCGGCACCCGCAAGAAGAAGACCGCGGTCGCCGACCTTTCGCTGTCCGTGCCGGGCGGCGAGATATTCGGCCTTCTGGGGCCGAACGGCGCGGGCAAGACCACCGCGCTCAAGATACTGCTCGGCCTGGTCTATGCGGACTCCGGCTCGGGGACTCTGCTGGGGCAGCCCCTGGGCGACCGCTCCGCGCACAAATCCCTGGGATTCCTCCCCGAGCAGCCCTACTTCTACACCTTCCTGACCGCCGAGAAGGGCCTGGCTCTCTACGGCAAGTTCTTCGGGATGGACAAGTCCGAGCTCAGCGGGCGCTCGAAGTACCTGCTCGACCTGGTGGGGCTCGCCCGCGACTCGCACCTTACCCTGGACAAGTTCTCCAAGGGCATGCTGCAGCGCTTCGGCATTGCCCAGGCGCTGCTCAACGACCCCGACCTGGTGATCCTGGACGAGCCCTCGAGCGGCCTGGACCCGGTGGGACAGAAAGAGGTGCGCGACATACTGCTGGGAGTGCGAGACGAGGGCAAGACCATCTTCCTGTCCAGCCACCAGCTCTCCGAGGTCGAGAGCATCTGCAACAGCGTCTGCATCGTGAGCGCCGGCCGCTCGGTCACCGAAGGCGAGCTGGCCGAGCTTTTGAAGGTCGAGGGGCTGACCAGGATCGTACTCGCAGGCGAGGTGGACACCGCGACAGGGCCGCTCGGCTTCGCCCTCAACGCGCGGGCCGCAGACGGCGTGACCAGGTTCGAGGTAGAGAGCGGCGACACCTACCGAGCGCTGGAAGCGGCCCGCGGCATGGGGCTCGATCTGGTGTCGGTCGAGCCGTACCACCGCTCTCTGGAGGACCTCTTCCTGGAGACCATCAAAGAGACGGCGTCATGAGGAACGTCCTCTCCATCGCGGCAAACGTCGTCAAGGACGCCAGCCGCCGCAAGATCTTCTACGTGGTCTTCCTGTTCGGCCTGGTGGTGCTGGCGGTCTCACCCCTGCTGCCGAGCTTCGAGCTCGGCGCCACGGCGTCGTTCCTCAAGGACATCTCGATCAGCCTCACCTCGCTGTTCGGGGTGGTGCTCGCCGTGATACTGGCGGTCACCCAGATCCCCGGCGAGATCGAGAAGAGGACCATCTACAACATCCTCTCCAAGCCGGTCGGGCGGGCCCAGTACCTGCTGGGCAAGTACCTGGGGATACTGATCTCACTGTTCGGGATAATGTTCGTGATGTCCATCGAGATACTGATCCTGCTGGGGGCCAAGACCAGCACCTTCAGCCCGGTGATCCTGCAGGGAGTGTTCGCCGTCTTCCTGGAGGCCGCGATCATCTCGGCCTTCTGCCTGATGCTGACAACCTTCACCAGCATCCCCATCACGGCGTTCGCGGCGATCCTGTTCTACTTCCTGTGCCACATCAAGACCGGGTTCCTCCACCAGAAGCTGGTCACCGGCACCACCGGCATCGTGAAGGTGCTGGCCGGGGCCGTGTACTACGCCATCCCCAACCTGGAGAACTTCAACATATCCCAGCAGGTCGCCTACGGCGGCGGGGCCTCGGCCACCTACATGCTGCGCATCACCGGGTACGCTATCCTTTTCGCCGCCGTCTTCATCGTCATCGCACACGCCGCGTTCAGGAGGAAAGACCTGTGAGGCGGGCCTGGGGATGGTGCAAGGCAAAGAAGTTCACCCTGGGAGTGGCCGCCCTGATCATCCTGCTGGTGGCCGGAGGCGGGCTGCTTCAGGCCTCGCTCGACAACTCGTCCGGCTCGGCGGCCGGGACCGCCCAGAGCGCGCCGGCCAGCGCCGGTCACTCCCTGCTGAACATCCTTGGAGGGGTGCGCGAGTCTCTCGCGGCTTACTTCTGGACCAAGACGGACGAGATCTTCCACGACTACTTCAGCGGACAGCTTGCCCCGGAGTATCAGCTCTTCCCCTACTACTGGATGATCACCCGCCTGGACCCGCACTTCGTGATGCCCTACTACTACGCGAGCTGGATGCTCTGCGAGTTCGGCCACCCCGCCGAAGGCCTGGCGCTGGGCATCGAGGCCGCCAGGAACAACCCCGACTCCGACGACCTGCAGGAGAACCTCGCCGAGATCTACCTCTTCTTCATGAAGGACCCGGAAAAGGCGTTGTACCACTCCCAGAAGGCTCTGGCGCTGGCGACCAGCCAGCATGACATAACCAGGCCCTTCGTGTCGCTGCAGAATGTCATCGACCTGGTGCTCAGCGGTCAGAGGAAGATCAAGCGCGTGCCCTTCCAACAGATGAACCGGATCAACCGGGACACCGACTAGAAGATTCCGGAAACGATCGATGATGCGCAAAGATCCAAGGTCCCGCATGCCCGACTCAAATTCGGGCGTCGCCACGGTAAGCTCAAGTCGCGGCAAACGCAACCCGGGGAGGCCGTCAGCCAGACGCTGGCTTCTCCTGGTATTGATCCTGGTGATATTCCCACTCACGTATGGTTGCAGTTCAAAAGAGGGCGCGGAGACCAAGGCCGCCGCCTCGCGTGAGTACATCTTCGGTGAAGTCACCGACGTCCACGCCGGGAAAACTTCAGGCGGGAAGAACGGCGATCTTGGCACAGTCCTGGTAGAGGGCTCCAGGTCGTCTCCGACGGACGAGGCGCTCCTCACGGTGACAAAAAAGACAAGGGTAGTAGACCGCCGTGAGGGCGCTGGCCACCAGACCGTGGACTTCACCTCGATCAAGGAAGGACGGACAGCCGAGGCCTACTTCCAGGTCTTGTCCAGCTCGCCAAAACTCTGGCGAGCCGTTGCCTCTGAGATCTACCTGGACCCCTGACGGGAGCGACCGCCGCGTTCGCTCAAAGCCTGGTGCTCCGCAGGCTACTGGGTCTTCGGCTGGATGGTGACCGAGCGCATGACGTCGCCCTGGGTGATCTTGTTGACGACGTCCATGCCGGATGCCACCTGACCGAACACGGTGTACTGCCCGTCGAGGCTCGGCTGGGGCGCCAGGCAGATGTAGAACTGGCTGCCGCCGGACGTCGGGCTCGACGAACGGGCCATCGCCAGCGTCCCCGTCAGGTGCTGACGGCTGCTGAACTCGGGCGGCAGGTAGTAGCCGGGACCGCCGGTGCCCACGTCGGTGGCGTTGGGGTCCTTGCTCTTGGGATCTCCGCCCTGGATGACGAAGCCCGGGACCACTCTGTGGAATGTCGTCCCGTTGTAAAAGCCGGTCCTCGCCAGGTGGATGAAGCTCGCCACAGTCACCGGCGCCACGTCCGGGAAGAAGGTCAGCACGATGTCGCCCTTGTCAGTCTTGATCACGGCCTCGACGTTCGCGCCGTCCTGTCCGTCGGGGAAGTCGGCCAGCGTCTTGACCGGCTTACCGTCAGGCCCTATCTGAGCGGCGGTCGGTGACGACCCCTTGGCCGCCGGCGTCGATGCCGGAGTCGAACTCTTGGACTTGCCCTGTGCGTTCCCGTTTTTCTGTGACACCCCGCAACCCCCGATCACTAGAGCCATTATCGCAAGCACGCCGATTACCACGGACACGATCATCAGTCTTCGGTTCATGTCGCTTCCTTCCTTCGCGGAAAGTTCCCGGGGCGGAGCGCCCGCCTCGCAACGATGTTAAATCAAAGACGCCGCGGGTTCCAATGATGTTCCTGGTGCTCGCCCCCGCTGCCACGGGGACAAGTATAGCAGGACTGACTCGGGGCCAATCGAAGAAGGCGTTCAAATACGCGAGCGGCTCGAGCGGCCGGGTCCGGTCCGGGGCCTGAAGGAATAATTAGAGCCCGCAACGAATCTAGTGATATGGTGCTCGGTCTGCTGGTTGAAAATGGGAGGTGGGTGTTCAGTGGGAATGGAACATGATTCTTCGAGACCACTGCTGGAGAGCACGGGCTGGCTGGCCGCCCATCGGCGCAACCAGCACCTGCTCAAGCAGAGCCCCGTCAATTTTCACCGGTCGAGCCTGACCGGTGAGGTGTCGCGCGAGCGCCAATCGAAAGAGACTCTCGCGTGGCATTCCTGGAGCCTGAGGCTTTTCAACAGGCAGCCGCTCGCCGGAAACGAGTAAGCGGGCTCAGGCGCCCGGCGCCCCCGCCGTGGAGCAGTGCCTGCAGATCTCGGGGGGGTCCCCCTCGGAGAGCCTGTTCCTGAAGTCGCTGAATCGAGGGCCGTTCCACACACTTGCCACCCCTTCGGAGGCGGCGTTGCCCATGTGGCTGCGGTCGGGGGTGCCCACGTTCGGGCAAGGCATCATCTTCCCGCTGCTGCTCACGAATGCCTCCCGCCACGGCCAATCGCAGTCCTTCTTGCCGTTCCCGTTCCTGCCTGGTCCCAGTGGGGGCAGAGTCACCTCGACCCCGTTCTTGCGTCCGAGGTTCCTGACCTTGCTGAACGATTCTTTCAAGACCGGCCTGTCCTCGGCGGTCGGCATCTGCCAGGCGACGAAGTCCCTGACGGGCCTGTAGTTCCTGGGCAGGGCGGGCTCTTCCATGGTGCCCGGAAGGTGCTCCGCCGTGAAGGCGTCGACGCCGAGCGAGCCCGCGAGCTCCACCAGTTGCGGCAGCTGCGCCATGTTCTCCCTCATGATGTAAGAGGTGACCGTCACGCGCGGCTTGCCCGTCCCCGCCGACTCGCGCCGGGCGAGCAGCATCTCCAGGTTGGACAGCACCTCGGAGAGCCGGCCGTCACGGCACAGCCATCCGTAGGTCGTCTCGGACGGGCTCTCGATGAAGATCGTCAGGGAGTCGAGCGCACCCGCGACCAGGCTGTTGGCGATCTTCTCGCTGAGCAGTGTCAGGTTCGTGGCGGTCCCGACTTTCAGCCCGCGCCGTGCGGCCAGGTCGATGAACTGGGTGAAAGCGGGGTGCAGCATGGGCTCCCCCAACCCCCGAAGCTGTATCTCGCGCGCCTGCTTGAACTGGTCGAGCAGCATGTCGAACATCTCCAGCGGCATGAAGGCCTGCTTGCTGTTGCGCCTGATCCCTCCCGGGCACATCCGGCAATTGAGGTTGCACTTTCCAACAGGCTCGATCTGGACCTTGTCCGGTAGCTTGACTCTGCTACTCACAGGAAACACCACTCCGCGCACCGTGACATGACCTGATTAACGACCGCATTGCTTTCTTCGGTCGGTCCGGCGCCTCTCCTGCCGGTGCGGCAGGAATGAGCCGGACAGGCTACAGCCCCGCCAGGTCCCTCCTGTTGAAGACTATCGCTCCGATCACGCAGCCGACCGCGCCGATCCCTACGATTACGGCCGCGGTGGACCACCTCGGGTCCGCCGCCGGGGACAGCGCGACGTGGTGCAGCAGGGAAGTGTCCAGCAGCCAGTGATTGAGGTTGATGATAGGACCGATGAGCTCGAGCAGGAAGGACCAGCCGATCACCGCGTACATGACGGCGGAGGCCCAGCGCGGCTTTATGCCCAGCATCAGTATGCCGATGCCGACGATCAAGGCCGCCGGGACGGCGGAATTGACGCCGGCCTGTATCAACTTGCCGAAAGCCACCCCGGCGTGCTGACTCGCTGTGCCCAGCCATGCGAACAGGCCGGTCGTCACTCCCACCAGCAGTACCGAGACAACAATGATGCCCAGTCGCCCACGCAACCACTTCAGTCTCGACACCGGACGCACCAGCAGGTTGTCGAGATAACCCTCCGCCTCGTCCTCGCGCATCGAGTTGACCCCGGAGGCGGCCATCGCCATCAGCACGGTCATGACCATGAGGAACACGACCGCCAGGTAGGTGGTGGCACCAGCCGCCTTCTGGTTGGTGATGTTGTTCAAGAACTTCTGCGCACTCGTTGACGCGGCCGTCGCTTCCCCCGCGGCCTTGGCGACGGCTCCCATCCCCAGCCCGCCGACTGCCATGGCGGCGACCCACGCGATCACGCTTCCCCTCGTCTCTCTAATCGCGAGCCCGAAAGGCGTGTTGAGGAACCTGGTTCGCGGTCGCGCGGAGTCCTTGTCCGGCACCAGGCTCGCGCCCAGGTCGCGTCTGCCCGCCAGATACACGGTGAGAACGCCGAGCAGGACGATGAGCCCCAGGACGGGGATGAGCCACAGCGAGCTGCTTCCGGTGAGCGGGTGCAGGTTCTCTATCCAGCCCAGCGGGCTGAGGTAGGTCAGCCAGTGAACGCTTTTGCTCGCGTCTCCGATCGCCCTCAGCAGGAAAGCCACACCGAACAGTGCCGCCGTGATCCCCACCGCCCGCCGGCGCGTGGGCATTATCTGGCTGACCAACGCCCCCACCGCCATGAAGACCGCCGTGCTCGCTACCAGGGCGACGGCGTAGAAGAGGATCTCGCTGGCGCCGAAGTGCTGATGGTTCACGTTTCCTATGATGGCGGTCACGATCGCGACGAGCGCGAAGATTATTAAGAGCCCTGCACTGAGGCCCGCCAAGTTGTTGAGCGCGCCCTCCCGCGAAGTCGTCTGGCCCGAGAGGAAGAGCTCCCATCTCCCCTGCTCCTCCTCGCCACGGAACCGCTTGGTCGCGACCGCGAGCCCCCAGATGGCCCCCACGATCGTGAGGACTCCCAGGGTGCGCCAGGCGGTGAAGCCCCTGACCGTGTCGATGTGGCGCGCGACGCCGAACAAGGCCTGCAGCCCGGCGTTGTTGCCAAAGAGTTTCGCGAGCGTCTCGCGTGAGGCCTGGGTCGCGTAGGTCTTGGTGAAGCCGTAGATCGAGGAGACGACGTAGATGGCGAACCCGTAACCGACTATCGCGGCGGTCTTGGACACGCTGCGCGCGACGAAGCGCGCGATCACGGTGCCGGGGGAGCGGAACTCCTGGATAGGCTGCTCGCCGGGGGCGGCAATCGTTTCAA